>WTHO01000005.1 GCA_011523115.1 Halieaceae bacterium
TTCGCGGTCGTCATGACCGGTTTCATCTACCCGATGGAAGGTAGCTGGACCTGGGGCGGTAATCCGGTATTCGGGATGTACACGCTGGGCGATCTGGGCTTCCTCGACTTCGCCGGTAGCGGCATCGTACACATGGCTGGCGCTGCGGCAGCCTTGGCAGGCGTTATCTTAGTCGGCGCTCGCAAAGGCAAGTACGGTCCTAATGGCGAGGTGAACGCGATTCCCGGCGCCAATCTGCCTCTGGCAACGTTGGGTACTTTCATCCTCTGGTTGGGCTGGTTCGGATTCAACGGCGGGTCAGTGCTCGCGACCGCATCGGTTGACTCGGCCAACGCGGTAGCCGTTGTGTTCATGAACACCAATCTCGCGGCGGCTGGCGGATGCATTGGCGCGCTGCTTATCGCCAAGGTTCTGTTCGGCAAGGCCGACCTTACCATGGCCTTAAATGGTTGCTTGGCGGGTTTGGTGGCGATTACTGCAGGTCCTGATACGCCCTCAGCGTTGCAAGCCACGATCTTCGGTGCTCTGGGTGGCGTGTTGGTCGTATTCTCCATCACTACGCTCGACAAGCTGAAGATCGACGACCCGGTGGGCGCGATCTCAGTACACGGCGTGGTGGGTCTTCTCGGACTGTTGCTGGTGCCAGTCACGAATGACGGTGCGAGCTTCTCTGGTCAAATCATCGGCGCGCTGACGATTTTTGGCTGGGTCTTCGTCACCTCTGCAATCGCCTTCTTCGCGATCAAGATGGTCCTCGGACTGCGGGTGACCGAGGAAGAAGAGTACGAAGGATCTGATCTCAGCGAGTGCGGTATGGAAGCCTATCCAGAGTTTGCCGCAACCAAGTAATTACCCTGTCCTCTCATGGCAGTTTGGGCCCCTCGGGGCCCTTTTTTTTGGTCCGATTATGGATCCGTGGCAAGGTCTGGACGACTGTTGCGCCATAGCACTTAGGCCTTGCGCTGCCTCGAGCATGTTTGAGTCAGCGGCTTCGTACCTGAACGGTCTCTCAGGCTACTAGACCCTCGCATGGGCGCTACACGGCGATGCGTTTACCGGTGCACCGGGCTACTTGAAGATTTGCTCGCCTCAAGCATTGCGAAAAAGTGCGAGCAGATCATAATACGGGATCAGTCACTCGGAATTCCGCCATGAAACTCGTAACCGCGATTATCAAGCCTTTTAAGATGGACGATGTGCGCGCCGCTTTATCCGACATTGGCGTGCAAGGCGTCACAGTGACAGAGGTCAAAGGCTTCGGGCGACAGCGGGGTCATACAGAGCTTTATCGCGGTGCCGAGTACGTGGTGGATTTCCTGCCGAAACTGAAACTCGAGATCGCGGTACCCGATGAGCAGGTCGACGCGATTGTCGATTCGATTATGACTTCGGCCAGCACCGGAAAGATTGGTGATGGAAAAATCTTTGTCGCGCCGCTGGAGCAGGTCGTCCGGATTCGCACTGGGGAGACAGGCGAGGAGGCAATCTAGCCTAGCGTTGGGCATCAGCCTCTTTATTCACGATTTGGTGCACCGCCTCGGGTAGATCCGCCAGGTCACCGATGACAGCAGCGGCGACGTCGCTGACGCCGCCCCCGGCCTTAAACCAAATTGCCAGCGCCCCAGCGGCCGCCGCGCCTTTCACGTCGTTGTCGTGGCAGTCCCCCACATGGATGACCTCCCGGCCTTCTACTCCTGCTTCGTCAAAGGCCCTCTGAAAAAGCTCAGGGTCTGGTTTGCTAACGCCAAATTCCTCTGCGCGCCAAGCGTAGTCAAAATAATGCCCAATCTCGGTTTTGCGCACGTCGGCATTGCCATTGGTCAATGCGCCGAGTTGGAAGTGATGGGCCAGTGTCTTCAATACCAAGTGTGCGCTGTCGTAGACTGTCACGCGATGCCGCTCAGAGAGAAATGCTTCAAACGCTTGCCGCGCTGCCTCAACCGATTCATCCGGCGGCACGCCCTGACTTCGCAGCAATTGCTCAATGAAAGTTTCTCGAAAGAGACTGATGTGATGGGCTAGCTCGGGTCGTTGCGTGAGCAATGTGCTACGGATCGTCGCTAATTCCTCGCGGGTGGTCGTCTCGAGGGCGAGGTTTGGAAAACGCGATCGCAGGCACGACCACTGAGCCTGCTCCGCCGCTTCAAGCGCAGGGCGCACATCCCAAAGCGTGTCATCCAGATCAAACGTGATCAGGCGAATATTCGTAGTCATGCGGGTTCGGGTCTCAGGCGCAGCAGTCTGCTCACCGTGTGGATGACACGTGGCTGGCGGGTAGCTGTCCGATCACCTCCGCGAGGTAATCCAGAAACAAAGTGCCGTCCTCCTGGCGATAACGCTGGGAGTCCCGAGCGCCTACCGCCAGCACACCGAGGATTTCGGAGCCGGCGCGAATTGGGGACAACGCTGCGGAGCCTTCGGATGCGTCAATAGCAAACAAAGCCTTCATTTCTTCCGGTCGTAGTACGCCAGAAAAACTTTCACCCTGGCGAATCAACTTGCCAGCCACGGATTCGCTGCTATCGCTGTTTGGCTCCCCCGTGATCCAGACGAGGGCTCCCAACTCAGCCTTGAAGGTCTCGGTAAGCTGTTCTCGCCAGATCTTCGCGAGTTCTTGTCGATTGACAGCGCTTAACAGCGCAAGGACCGTGCGACGGGTTGCCTCCAGTAACCGGTCATTCTCCCTGCCTATGTCCGAGAGCGCATTGATCTTTTGTCGGGAGGCAATATTGCGCTCACGCAAAACGCTCACTTGTCGCTCAACCAGAGACACGGCCCCTTCGCCTCCGTGGGGTAGATTGAGAACGGCCAGCAGGCCGGGCCGGTCCTGCAAAAAATTTGGGTTAGCTCTCAGAAACGCCTCCACGTCTTTAGGGTCGAGATCGATTGCCATCGTCAGTTCAGCCTCTCATCACTATGCTGCCGTCAAATACTGTGGCGGTAGGCCCGCCCAACCATACGCGCTCGTCACCACCTTGCCAGCTGACGGTGAGCTTGCCGCCGGGTAGCTGCACAGCAACCTCCCGGTCCAGCAATCCCAGCTCCATGCCGTGGATTGCCGAGGCACAGGCGCCGGAACCGCAGGCCTCAGTTTCTCCGACGCCTCGTTCATAAACCCGCAGCTTGATCTCGTTACGAGACTGAATCTGCATGAAGCTCACGTTTACCCGATCTGGGAACCGCTCATGAGACTCAAGCAATGGGCCGAGGCCGCTGACTGGTGCCGAGTCACAGTCGTCCACGACCAGAATGGCATGCGGATTGCCCATTGATAACGCGCCAATTGATAGTGACTGCCCACGCACATCAATCGGGTACTGCGCACTCACTGACTCTGCAGTAAACGGTATGTCGGCAGGGGCAAATTTCGGAGCAGCCAAACCTGCAAAAACGCGGCCGTCGCTCGAGAGTGACAAGGCCAGAGTGTCGCCATCTGTGAGGAGCAGGAGTTCCTGTTGGCGAGTCAGGCGTTTCTCTCGCAAAAATCGCCCCACGCATCTGGCGCCGTTACCGCACTGTCCGGCGCGGGAGCCGTCAGCGTTAAAGACGTGGTAGCGAAACGCCGCGTCAGGATCGTCTGGTGGCGTCACCAGTAAAATCTGGTCGCATCCGACTCCGCGGCGTCGGTCAGCAAGCCAGCGAAGTTGTGCCGTGCTGAGCGCTACCGATTGGGTAACGCCATCGATCACGACAAAGTCGTTACCCGCTCCCTGCATTTTGGTGAAGGTCAACTTCATCACGCGATCTCTGGAGGGATTTCCTCGCTTCGCCATAAATCCGTTATTGATTCGCGTCGACCGATGACGTGCACGGTGCTGTCCTTTATCAATACCTCAGTCGGGCGGGGTCGGCTGTTGTAGTTTGATGCCATCGAAAAACCATAGGCGCCAGCGCCCATTACGGCTAACAGGTCGCCTTGTTCCAGCACCATCTCTCTGTCTTTACCAAGGAAATCACCGGTCTCGCACACTGGTCCCACGATATCCCAGGTTTCAGCGTTCCCGGCACGAGGCTTGACGGCCTGAATCTCCTGCCATGCGCCATAGAGCGATGGTCTGAGCAGATCATTCATCGCGGCATCGACCACTGCAAATTGTCGGACGTCACCGGGCTTGAGATACAGCACCTCGGTCAGAAGGGCACCGGCCATCGCAACGATCGAACGGCCCGGCTCAAACAGCAGCTCGAGTTGGCGATCCGCGATGTGTTCTGTGAGCGCGGAAACATAGTCCGCAACGGCTGGCGCGGCACTCTCGTAGCTGACACCCAGGCCGCCTCCTACATCGAGATGATCGAGGCTTATGCCGTCCTCGGCCAGGTCATCGATCAAACCCAGCAGGCTATGAAGAGCGGTAATAAACGGCGCCACGTCCAGAATCTGGCTGCCAATGTGGCAATCAATACCAACCGGTTCGAGAAACGGCGCGTCGTCAGCGAAGCGATAAAGATCGCGCGCGCTCGCTACATCGACGCCAAACTTGTTCTCTCGTAAGCCTGTTGATATGTAGGGATGAGTGCCGGCGTCAACATCGGGATTGACTCGAATAGAAATCGGCGCGCTACATGCCATTTGCTCTGCGACAGCGGCCAGTAAGCGTAGCTCAGCCTCTGACTCTACGTTGAAACATTTGATTCCTGCCTCCAGGGCACGGCGCATTTCGCTGGCTGTTTTACCTACGCCTGAAAATACCACCTTGCCAGCGTCTCCTCCCGCGACCATGACGCGCTCCAATTCACCCACCGATACCACATCGAACCCGGCTCCCAAGGTGGCTAGCGTGCGGAGGATCGATAAATTCGAGTTGGCCTTCACTGCGTAGCAAATCAGGTGTGGGTGATCGCCCACGGCGTTTTGGTAGGACAGAAAGGCGTCTTTAATGGCTGTATGTGAGTAAACGTAGGTTGGCGTGCCATGCGTTTGCGCAATGGCTTCCAGCGATACGCCCTCGCAGTGCAGTGCACCGTCTTGTTGGTTGAAAGAGGTCATCAGAGAGACGTTGTTGGCTCGTCGGTTTCCGCCGGGCGCAACGGTCCCTGCTGGCCGCACGCAGCCAGACAGGTGCAGAAAATGGCGACGATGAGCGTCTTCACTATTTGACCTCGGCAAAACGCGCAGTATAACAGTGCCGTGTAGAATCCTGTCCTTGGCTTTGGTTGGCGCCGACGTGGCGCTCAGTCATGAAGCCGGAACCAGCACATCCCAGAAACGATGGCACAAGGCACTGATTTATGGCGGGCAGCGAGTACTACGAGCAGATCGAGGACACTTTCGAAAAGGTGGAAACAGCGATTGAGGCGCTGCCCGACGATGTCGACATCCGGGGTGCGGAGGGCGTGATTAATGTCACCTTTGGCAATGGTGTCGTCTTCGTGTTCAGTCGCCAACCCCCGACAGAGCAACTTTGGTTGGCGACGCCGGGTGGCGGGTTCCACTATCTCTGGAGTGATGCCGAAGAAGATTGGCTTGATACCAAAACCGGTGCGCGCTTTAGCGATTTTTTGGTCGACGAGCTGTTGACGCACACCGGTTTGCGATTGGAGTGGGGTTCGGGTGAGGACACTGTCGACTAGCATCGTCGGGCTTTTGGGGCTGCTGACAGGGATATCACCAGCCTTTGCATCGGAGCCTTTAGCTGTTCTGAATCAGTCGCCCTTGGCCGTATTGAGAGCCTTGCCTGCTCAGCGAAGTGCAGAGGTTGAGGCTGGGCTCAGCTGGAGTATTGCGGGAAGCATATCCAATCACTTCACTGTGCAAGAGTCCGATTCCGGCTCTCTGTTTCTTGATGGCCAAAGCGATGTGCTGAGCGTGGCCTTTCGCTACGGGTTTTTAGAGGACTGGGATGTGGAGCTGACTGTGCCCTGGCGGCATCATTATGGGGGCTTCACGGACAAGCTCATCACCGACTGGCACAAGCTCTTCACTCTGCCCAATGCGGATCGCGATCTTTACCCGGTCGACGATTTGCACTACCGGTTATCCCTTCCCGGTCATCAGAAAGAATTCGATGAGCCTGCCTCCGGCATTGGCGATGTACACATCTCAATGAACCGACGCCTGCTGGTCATCGATGGTGGGCAATTATCGGTCGGAGCGGGTGCCAAGATGTCAACCGGCAAAGCGGCCGACTGGCTGGGCAGTGGCGCCACTGACTATTACGCCCTGATGCGATTCACCGGTCAGCAATTAAATGGATGGCCTGTTTACTGGCATGGGCAACTGGGTACCACTTTTGCAGGTAGAAGTGAGCTGCTGGGCGAGACACAAAAACGGACATTGTGGTTCGCGGGCCTTGCAGCCGAGTGGAGATTCTCGACCCGATGGTCTGCTTTATTCCAGAACGACGCACACAGTGCGCTGCTGTCAGCCGATTTAGCGGCGCTCAGTCGGCCCACCGGGATGTTAAGTATGGCGCTCCGCTGGCGGTTAGCTCCCGAATGGTGGCTAGAGTTTGGTTTTAGCGAGGATGTGGTGGTGGAGTCTGCCCCCGATATTACCTTTCTGCTGGGTGCCCGCTACTCCCCGGGGGCTTGACGGGCCGTCAGTGCGTCAGCGGCCGCCGCCGCAGCCTCTCGGACACGCTCTGGCGAGGTGCCGCCAAAATGATTGCGAGCCAATACCGAACCCTCCAGCGTTAACACGTCAAACACATCTTCCTGAATCGCGCTGTGAAAGCCCTGCAAGTCGGTTAACGACAGATCGCTGAGATCGCAATGCGAGGCAACACAATGCGCCACTGCTTTGCCGACGACTTCGTGAGCATCCCGAAAGGGGATGCCCGCACGAACCAAATAATCAGCCAAGTCGGTTGCGGTGGAAAAGCCCTCCAGTGCTGCCTGCCTCATGGCCTCTTCGTTGGGCTCGATTGCCGGGACCATATCCGCAAAAGCACGGAGGCAGTCTCTTACGGTGGACACGGTGTCAAATAGCGCCTCTTTATCTTCCTGATTGTCTTTGTTGTAGGCCAGAGGCTGTGACTTCATCAAGGTCAGTAAGGCCACCAAATTGCCCGTGGCGCGTCCCGATTTGCCGCGCACCAGCTCCGGTACATCAGGATTTTTCTTCTGCGGCATGATGGAAGAACCAGTACAAAACCGATCGGGTAGGCGGACAAAACCGAACTGCGCCGAGGTCCATAAAATGAGCTCTTCAGAAATGCGCGACAAGTGACTCATGATCAATGCTGCGGCGGCGCAGAATTCGATGGCGAAGTCGCGGTCAGCGACGCTGTCCAGTGAGTTTCGCGTCGCAGCATCAAAACCCAACGCGGCGGCAGTGGCGTCTCGATCAATGGGGAAGGTCGTGCCCGCGAGCGCTGCAGCACCGAGGGGCGAAACGTTCAGTCGTCTTCGACAGTCAACCAAGCGGCCGTGATCTCTCTCCAGCATCTCGTTCCATGCCAGGAGGTGATGACCGAAGGTAACAGGCTGCGCCACCTGAAGGTGAGTGAAGCCGGGCATGATGGTGTCGGCATGCTTGCTCGCGAGCAAGACAATACCTGATTGCAAACGCGTGAGCTCTGCCATGGCGGCATCGATTTCGGCGCGCAGATAAAGACGCAGATCAGTAGCAACCTGGTCGTTTCTGGAGCGGCCGGTGTGAAGCTTTTTGCCTGTGTCCCCGATCAGCTCTGTCAGTCGGGCCTCAATGTTCATGTGAACATCTTCTCTGTCGACTCGCCATTCGAATTCACCGCGCTCGATCTCACCGAGCACATCGGTGAGCCCCTGCTGAATCAGGTTGTTCTCTTGCTCTGTCAGGACGCCGGCTTTGGCAAGCATATTGGCGTGAGCACGCGAGCCTGCAACGTCATAACCAGCCAGCTGACGATCGAACCCCTCGGAGGCAGTGAATCGTTGCACAAAGGCATCTGTAGGTTCGGCAAATCGACCACCCCACAAGTCTTGACTGCTTTTCATGTCGCGATCACTCATAACCGTCTGTTTTTGGGTCACGGAACGTTCCTCAAGTCTACAGTGAGTGCGCGCTGACTGCGCTGATAGAGAGCGGTGAAATGTCGCCCCCGTGTTAAACTTTGTTAATAAGTAGGGGGAATATCGTGTCTGAACGTATCGTGATCGCCACACGAGAAAGTCCGCTCGCCTTGTGGCAGGCGGAGCATGTCAAAGCGCGGCTGGAGGCCGAACATCCGGGTCTGGATGTGCGTCTCTTGGGTATGACCTCCCGCGGCGACCAGCTACTGGACAAGCCTCTTTTCAAAGTGGGCGGCAAGGGGCTGTTTGTGAAGGAGCTTGAGACCGCGTTGCTTGATGGCCGAGCGGATATAGCAGTCCACTCCATGAAAGATGTACCCATGGTGATGCCTGATGGTTTGACATTGGGTGTGATCTGCGAGCGGGAGGACCCGCGTGACGCCTTGGTGGGGTGTGACAGCTTCGATCAACTTGCCGAGGGCGCGCGCCTGGGAACATCGAGCTTACGCCGCAGTTGCCAATTGGGCCGTCATCGCCCTGATCTGCAGATTGGTTTTTTGCGCGGCAATGTGAATACCCGACTCGCCAAGCTTGATAGTGGCGAGTTTGACGCCATCATCCTCGCCTGTGCCGGCTTGATTCGTTTGGGTTTCGAGTCTCGAATTGGCGCGTCTATTGAGCCCGAGCTCAGTCTTCCCGCCGCCGGACAGGGCGCTGTTGGTATCGAGTTTCGCGAGCAGGATGATCGAGTCCGCCAACTGTTAGCCCCCCTCCATCATCAGGAAACTGCAACCAGAGTGCTGGCCGAACGCGCGGTGGTGCGTCGCCTTGACGGCGGTTGCGACGTACCCATCGCCGCTTTTGCAGAGCGGGAGGGCGATGGCTTATGGCTGCGCGCTCGGGTGGGTTCGGCAGACGGCGGCGCGTTGCTTGTGGCGGAAGCGAGGGGTGGTGACCCCGAGCTCTTGGGCGAGGGCGTGGCCGACATGTTGTTGTCTCAGGGAGCTGAAGAGCTTATACGCTCGGCTAGAGGATGAGCACGGCTGTTCTGACGCGCACGGAGGCGGATAGCCAGCGACTGTCCTCGCTGCTGCAAGGGAGCGGGATAGCCAGCGTGGTCTGGCCACTCATCAGCATCTCGCCGATTCCAGACGAGGAGCAGGTAGCTGTTCCCGAGCTCTCGCCGGGCGGATGCTGCATTTTTATCAGCGCCAACGCGGTGCGATTTGGTCTTCCCCAATTGGCCGCTGAATTGGACCAAACTCCCGCCATCAAGGTGTTGGCAGTCGGCCGCAAAACGCAGGAGACCCTCGCGGCCTCGGGTATTGAGGCGATCGCGCCCGAACAACCGGATTCCGAGGGGTTGTTAGCGTTGCCGATGCTATCCGCTTCTGTGATCCCCGATACGGTGATCGTCAAGGGAGAGGGGGGGCGTGAGCTGTTGGCGACGGAATTAAGGCGCCGCGGGGGTCAGGTAAAAGAGTGGAGCTGCTATCGAAGATGCTGGCCCCAGGCCGATCCGGGTCTGCTCAATCGCCTGGGTGGGCCGTTAGTATTTCAGGCCAGCAGTGGTGAGATCTTGCAACGCTTGTCACAATTGTTGGCTGGTAGCGAAAAGCAGTATCTGCTCCAATCGCCCGTGATCGTGCCGTCTGACCGCGTCGCCAGACTGGCAGAAGATTTGGGTTGGGACAGGGTGATTCGTGCTCAAGACGCAAGTGATCAGGGTTTTTTGAACGCGATCAAACCGATGCTATCGGTGGATGGAAATCGATGACAGAACCGGCTGAACCCGAACATGTAGAGACGTCCCAGCCATCTGCGGCGAGGCGCGGCGGTCAGTGGGTGGGCAGAATGCTATTCGCTACCTTGTTGCTGTTGGCCTGCTTGGGCGCAGCGGGGTATTGGATCGGTTGGCCCTTGGC
>WTHO01000165.1 GCA_011523115.1 Halieaceae bacterium
GTGAGCACAACCCCGTAAGCGATGGCTAACATCATCTCACCGCTCACTTGAGCGCTCCTGCCGTTGCTGTGACCGAGGTTTGCACCGCCGCCTGATAAGGCAGTGCGTAGAAGAACGCGAGGGACGCGGCGATGACCACGCCCCCCACAACCATCACCTTGGCCCACACCAATGTCTGTCTCACGGCCTGAGGCTCCGTTTCGGAGGCAGGCATATGATGAAGCAGCGTTCGGTAATCAACCTCATTTTGCGTCACATGGCCCCTGGTCGATACCCAACGTATCACGACGTAACTGCTGATAACGCCGATCAGAATCGGGTCCGCCAGCACCGGCCATGTCACCAGCCCCGCCAATGACATCGCATTCATTCCGACATTGACTACGAAACCGGCCACCATCCCCCAAAAAGCGCCCGATTCGGTCATGCTTTGGCTCCAAATACTCATAAAAGCGACGACACCCCAGGACGAGGCAAAGAGCGGCCCGGCGAAATGCGTTAACCAATAGATGTTGCGGGGTAGCAGCAAGGCCAGCGCAATCACCGAACCGCCCACCATCAGCATGGCCAGGCGTGCGGCCCTCAGATTGGGCTGGCCGGCGGAGGACTGACCAGCGCCGCCGTCCGTATTCTCCAAAATATCGTGACTCACACTGAACCCGACTAGGGAGAGGAAGGTCGAGGCAGATGACAAGCCTGCTGCCAGCACACCGCAAATCAGAATGGCGCCCAACGCAGTAGGCAACAGATTCATCGCAACCCAAATCATGGTGCTCTCAGGTGGCTCAATATTGGGATTAATCAGATTGACCGCAGTGGCCGCAAAATTAGTGACGAGGTAGAGCAACAACATGGCGATCAGCGCACCGCAGGCAGAGCGAATCACCACATGCTCATTACTGGCCATCAAATAACGACTGCTTTGCCACGGGCTGACTGCGACCACAATTCCCCACGCAACCCCCAAAATGGTGGCCCAAAACAAGCCGTCGAGTGGCGTCTTCCAATACACCTCTGGGCCAACCCGGCCATGCCAGGCTATGAGGTCAGGCTTCTCTGTATAGGTCGCCAATGACTGAATGGCGTGGAACCAGCCTCCCGCCGCATCAACGATGAAAAGCGACGCGACCACGATGATTCCCGAAAATAACAGGAACATCGCGGTGTCCGTCAGGATCACGCCGCGGGACCCGGAGTACAGTGTAAAGAGGGTATAACTCGCCCAAACCATCAGTATCGCCACTGTCTCATCGAATCCCGTGACTTCGGTGATGATCAACGCCATCCCCCACGTCACCGCCAGCAAATAGGCGGTTAGTCCGACAACAATCGACACACCGGCCAGGGACTGGATGCGGCGGCTATCGAACCGGGCCCTGAAAAAAGCTGGCACCGTCAACGCTCTGCTTCGCCTCAGATAGCGCCCGAAGAACACCGCGCCGACGATATAGCCCACACAATTGAAGCAGGTCATGATGATGACCAGTGGCGCATGCCCCATATAGGACATGCCTGCCTCGCCCATAAACGCGTTGGTACTCATGAAGCTGGCGACAAGGGTGCCCAAAATCAGGATGGTGGGCGCGTTGCGGCCCGCAACAAAAAAATCCTCAAGGTGTTTGACCCGTCGCCCCGCGTACCAGCCGATCGCCAAATAACAGAGCAGACTGACGATAATGCCGAGTTGAAAGCTATTCATCCCGCCATCGACTCCCAAGCCGTTTTTGGCCTTTCACACAACACAGCGCTCCCGGCTCGAACACGTCTTAACGGCCCGAGGTCGTTGCTTCGATGATGAGACGCTCGATCGAGTCGACGTCGGCAGGTCGTGGATTAGTACCGGTGGCCGCATCCAGATGGGCTTTCTCGGCGAGGCGCCTCGCGGCATCCACCGGCACACCGATCTCTGACAGAGATTTCGGAATAGCAAGTCGGTCGAGCAGTCCGCAAATGGCCTGATAGAAAGTCTCAAAATCGGTGCCATCAAGGCCCAGCGCCCGCGACATCGCGGGGACCTTGTCAGCGATGTCTGGGGCGTTAAACCGCAGAACCGCAGGCAAGGCGATCGCATTGGTCAAACCGTGATGTGTGTCGAACTCCGCACCGACCATATGGCTGATCGAATGCACCAGACCCAAGCCCTTCAGGAAGGCGACCCCCGCCAGACAGGCACCCACCTGCATACCACCGCGAGCAGTCAGGTTAGCTGGCTCCGCAACCGCGGTCGGCAGGTAACGACCGATCAATGCGAGTGCTTCAAGGGCGATGCCGTCACACATCGGATGGAAATCGGGGACACAGTAAGCTTCGATCGCGTGCACCATCGCATCGATGCCCGTCCAGGCGGTCAGCGACGCGGGCAAGCCCGCGGTGATCTCGGGATCAAGCAGGGTCAATGAGGGTTTCAATCGAGGGTGCCACACGCAAAATTTCATCCCCCGCTCGGCGTGGGTCACCATGGCAGTGCTCTCTGTCTCGGCACCGGTGCCCGCCGTCGTAGGGATGCAAATCAGCGGGGG
>WTHO01000118.1 GCA_011523115.1 Halieaceae bacterium
AGATGAAGCGCAGGCCTATGAGGAGATCGCTGCGCTGGGGTTTCACGCTATGGCGATTGACTTTCCGCCAGAAGAGAACGAGCTGCATTGGCACGACTTTGATTCGGTGGTCTATGTGACCGCCGGTGAGGTCACGCTCTCGCTGGAGAACGGCGAATCTGCCACTTGTCAGCGGGGCGCAAAAATTATTGCCAGCGCGGGCGTTGCCCACCGCGAAACAACGTCGGGATACAGTGCCATTATCGGCTTTTCAGTCGCGCCCGAGGCACTGACTCAGCCGGTGAATAAGCCGTTGCCGGTATTGCTCTAGCCCGCCGCCCACCGGATGGCGTTTTCCAGTAGGCGCAGATACTCATTGGAGGCATATGTTGCCGGGCCGTCTCCCGGTTGCAGGTAAACAATGCGGCTCTGGTCGTGTTCTTTGGTCCATCCGATGAGGGATGGTCCTGCGGGGTGGGGCCAATTGTCATTGCAGAACATGTTCCCTGTGACGGCATGATGTGCTGAATAAAAATGCTCGCGATCAAAGGTATAGTCACTGCTCAGAAGCGGGTGAACGTCCTCCTCGAACACCTCATAAAGATACAGCTCATCTGTCAGCGAAAAGCGGGTATCGACGCCTGCGACGATAGGGTGCGCCGTATCTGCGACGCTGACGGTATGAGTGATGTCGTGTCGATATCCTGAGTCCAGCACCGCCTTGCCGCGGCACTCGGCGGGGACGTAGAAAAAGCGGCCGCCGATAACCTCTCCATACTCAGGCCAAAGAGGCCAGCCGGCGATGGCGTGATGGAGAAACACCATGCCCTTGCCGGCAGACAGCAATTCGTTGAAGCCGGCTTTGAGGTGTGCCGGGGGCGGGATCAAGCCCGGGGGCTGTGTGCTGAAATCGATGCCCGGCATGTCATAGAAGACCAAGACGTCCCAGGGCTCGGCGGCTTCGGGATTTAAAAAGGCTTGTGATGCGGGCTGTTCTACGAAGGTATGGCGAATGCCCTCGAAGGATTCAAACACCGCGGCGAAGGGATCCCGCTCATAGGGATGGCCTTTGACCGAAATGAGAATGTTGAGGGGGCTGTGATGATCAATGATGCCCACGTCTTCAGCTCTCGGTTAGCACATGGTTCTAGGATATCGGTCGACGTTATCGCGACCAACCGCTAGTTACCAACAACGTTGGCGATCGCCCTGTGGTAATGCTGGACGGCGGGCTCATTCCTGCCGATCAGGAAGCTGTCATTAGCGCCGGAGCGCAGCGCATCCTGCACGGTTGCCACCAAAGCGTAGTCCTCGTCCCTGACGGCCTGCAGCGTCATTTGGCTGAACGTTTCTACCGCCGTCTGCTCATCTTCTGTTGTCGGAATCTCTGCGCTCAGAATGAGCTGACGTGTGAGGGTGGTGGTACTGGTTTCGCCGGGATAGATGAAGCCAACCAGACCCTCCCCCCCCAAAATGGCGGAGATCGACAGGTTGGGGAACACCGAGTGCACCACGCGGATATGAGATTCAGGTTGCGCCCATGACTCAGGCGGAACGCCATTGAGTTCCTCTATGTTTTTTCTTGCGAAGGCCATGCGCTGATGCGCGCCCCAGGTATCGTGTACCAGTAAGTTGCCGACGGTGTGCGGGCCCACGGTCTTACCGTGTACGCTGTCGTGATGGTAGACCTCGAGGTAGCCATCCATGGTGGCCTTCCAGCCCGAGCCCTGCAGATAGCGCTCAGTGTAAAGATGCCAATTTGTCAGCTGCTGGTCTGCAAGCTTATCGGCGAACTCGCCCAACCAAGCGTCGATATCAAAGGCTTTGCCGGGGGTGAGACAAACGAAAATGACCCCCGCTCGTTCCTCGCAGGCAAGCTCCGTCAGTCCCATTGTTGCGCGGTCCACTTCTCCAAAGCTCTCTTCGCCGTACACGCCCACCAGCTCGCCGCGATTGTTGTAGGTCCAGGCGTGGTAGGGGCAGCTAAACCGCGCTTGATGACCTTTTTCCTGCAGGCAGACCTTCGCCCCCCGGTGACGGCAGACGTTGATAAAACAATGTGCGGTTCCGTCCCGGTCGCGAGTCAGCAGGAGCGGCACGCCCATGATCGTTTGTGTCTGGAAATCCCCCGGGTCCGGGAGCTCAAGGGATAAGGCCACAGCGATCGGGCTGTCAAAGAAGACGGCATCCCGCTCTGCCTGGAATCTGGATTCATCGGTGTAAGCGCTAAGGGGAATGCGCATCTGAGAGGGCGCCCGATCGGTGCTGCCCTCGTTGAAGTGTTGAAGCGCGCGCTTCGCTAGTTCCAGCGCGTCAGACATGGCTCGCCTGCTGAGGTGGCTTAAACCGTTACTGTATCAGAATCGATAGGTGGCACTCGCTGTGAACAGGCGGGGATGACCATGGGTTCCGATGATGATCTCGGCGGGCTCCGTGCCAATCAAACCACCGAAGCCAAAGTTTGGGAATGGCTCGACATCGGTGTAGTAACGCTCATCAAAGGCGTTGTCGAGATTCAGCATGAACTCCCAGTTGTT
>WTHO01000056.1:0-1308 GCA_011523115.1 Halieaceae bacterium
GCTCCAGAGAGCGCCTAGTGAGCCTGCCCCGGCGACTCTGGCCGAGGCATTCTGATTTTTCCAGGTGACTCTGATCACTCCGTGTGATTCCGCGTAGGCGCGCCAATTTGTTGATGGCGGTTTTGCTGGCTCTCAGGAGTAGGTGACCACGCTCTTTAGAATCAGGCTCACCAACATCGACTGCCTCGACACACCGGTTTTGGCAAAAATGGATCTGAGCTGCGCCCTGGCGGTGTTGCGGGCAATGCCGAGCTCGGCGGCCGCCTGATCCAGATTTGCCCCCTCCGCCAATAGCTTCGACAGACTGACTTCCGCTTTGGTCAGTCCATAAAGGGACATCAGGATGCGAGTGTCGATTTCGTAACTGCGCTCGGGCTCATTGATGAAAACGATCATGTGGGGCGTGTGCCCGGGTTCGACGGTCTTGTCGATCATCATTGGTTTAATCAGCAGTTCTAGGTCAGCTTTACCTGAGGGGCGGTCAACGGACAGGGCATTGGTGGGCGCCGGCTCCTGATCTCGCTGGGCGGCGGCGATCGCCTCGATGTACGCCTGCAGCTTTCCCCGTGCGGCGGCACTGTCGAGGTGGATTTGGTCGTTGACGACAGACAAGCCGTCTTTTTCCCTGATCAGTGCATCTGCCACCGTATTCCGCGTGACGATCTTGCCCCGCTCGTCCAGAGTGATGATGCCCACCGATTGCCTGGCAAAGGTCGAGCTGTAAAGTCGCCGCTCCTTATCCATCTGGATCAGCTGCATGCCATTGGCAACCGCACGCTGGATATGACCGGCCAGCATTTCAAGAAATTCGCGCTCTGATGTACCAAAATTATCTGCGGCCTTTGGCCGGCAAAATCTGACGCTGAAGCGCTGTCCGTTGGCATTGCGTAGATCGACCCCGATCATGTGATAGATGTCGATGGGCGCCATACAGAAGTGATAGAGGTCGGTCTGCTCCAGTGACTGATAAGACACGCACTCATCCAGAGAGACGACTTTACCCCACGGCAGGTTGGTCATGAGGTTAGAGGTGTAGTAGCGATCGGTGTAGGGATTGCTGTGGTCGTCAACGAAGGTTTTGGCCAACTGCTCAGATGAAACAAACAGCAATCCGCCATCATCCCCCTGAGGCTCGCGCATGGTGATGGAGCCGAAGCTGGCATCAATGATGTGGCGGGTTTCGGTCAAAAAGGCGTTATAGGGGTCCTCTTCGATGTGCCCATCGTAAAGGTGCCCTAGCAACTTGGATAAGTCTGCGAGCCCGGGGGTGTTCATCGCGCCGATGATATCATCGCTGGGAAGCAGGCA
>WTHO01000056.1:1408-9801 GCA_011523115.1 Halieaceae bacterium
CGTATCGCGCATGAACGCCATGCACCGTTGGTTAAAAAGCGCGGGGTATTCAGCCATGACCCAGTGCCCACAGCGGTTCAAGACCTCTGCCTGAACGCGCGCGCAGCGTTCCAAAATTTTCCAGACGCCCTGGGCGGGGCAGAACTGATCCTCGGTACCCCAGAAGACAAGTATCCCGTGCTGGATCTCCACTAACCGATCCGTCAGATCGGGGATCGCCATACTCATCAGTACATGGGCATTTTGATTTTGCAGGGTTTGCCAGCGTTCGTCGATCAGTTCTTGATCGACTGTTGAAGGATCAAAAACCAATAAGGTCAGCAATTTAGCGAGCACATCTCGGGTGAACTCTGGAGATCCCATCGGGTATTTGACCATCTCCTGAATGCCCGCCATGGCGAAATAATCGGCTTTTGACTCGATACCGCCCGGTGCCATGAGAATGAGCCGATCCACTCTGCCGGGGTGGTCCAGCGCCGCGCCGAGTGCGACGGCGCCACCCAGAGAATTGCCGACCAGCGTTGCCTGCTCGATCCCGAGACCGTCCATCAGGGAAATCAGCCCCGATACAAAGAAATCGAGCGTGTGGTCCCTGTCGGTGGGCTTTGAGGTCGCCCCATAGCCCCACTGATCGTAAATCAGACAGCGATACCCGGCCTCCTGAAAGGCACTGACGTTGTGCTTGAAGTTACTCCAGCCGCTGGCGCCCGGTCCGCTACCGTGAATAAAAATCACGGTGCCCAGTGGCGCTGCCGGTTCATGCAGCGTGTAGTGGAGTAGCAGTCCCTCTGCGTATTCGTGAAATTGTGACGCAGCCGGATTCGCGGTCATCAGACAAAGACGTCCTGATTATCCATCCCCAATTGAATTGCGCCCAGATTCCGGGCGAATGAGGTCGGGTTGTTGGCCACGTGGCAACGGGCGATGTGAATGTCATGCCACAGATTCTGTAGCGGGTGACCATCGAATACCGAGCGCCCCCCGGCGACTTGAAATAGGGTGTCCATCGCCTCACTGGCCTTGTCGATGACGATCGACGCCTGGTAGCGATAAAGCACACGTTCCTCGAGGCTGGGTGACCAATCTGCCGCTTCCATCTGGTCAAAGTTATGAAACATGACCGCCTCGAGCTCGCGGATGGTATTCAGGACCCGCGCAATGCGTTCCTGCGTTTCCACGTCACCCGCCAGTTTGGTGGGGTCGCTGGTTGCGGCCTGGGTTCGGGTGTCGATGAAGATTTTGAGCGCCTTCTTGAGGGCGCCGATGGCCGCGGTATTGACTACCCGGACGAAGGTCTGGGCCCAGGAAAGATCATAAATAGCGTTGTCTTGCTCGTTGACGCAATTGAACCCGTCCATTTGCCGATGGGTGCGATGCTCGGGCACGAAAATTGGCTTTTCGATCACGACGTCATTGGAGCCGGTTCCCTGGAGGCCCATCACGTTCCAGGTGTCTTCAATGTCGTACTGCGAGCGCGGGATGAGGAAGGTTCGGTATCCATCGCCCGGGATCACGCCGCCCAGGAGGGCCCAGGAGCAATGATCCGATCCGGAGCTCCAGCCCCATCGCCCGCTCAGCATGAAGCCGCCCTCGGCCATTTCCGCCTTGGCGCCAACCGGGTTGTAGGAACTGCTGACCAGGGTGTTGGGGTCCTCGGCGTAGACTTCTTCCTGCGCCGCTTGCGACATCAGCGCGATCTGGAAAGCGTGCACGCCTATGATGCCGCACGCCCAGGCCGTGCTCATGTCCGCCTCTGCGATCAGAATCTGCTCCCTGAAGAAGTCCTGAGGCTTGCGCTCAAGGCCCCCCCACTGCTTCGGAAGCAACATGGTGAAAAACCCTGAATCTTTCAGCGCGTCCACGACCTCTTTGGACAGCCTGCGATTATCACGCTGCTCGGCTGACTTGCTCTCGATCAGTTCCTGAATCTGTTTGGTGACCAGTGGCTCGTAACTACTCATAACTCACTTCCCGCCCCGTAATGCTCGCTCGGATACTCGCTTTCCCTCACTCTAATGCGATCGCCCTGACTCAACTAGGCGGCACCATAATCAATATGTAGTAACCGGTTATTGGAATTAGTCCGTCTGACCTACGCTGAAATCGTGTCCCCAATAGCTGGGTACCGTGCTCTCAAACACGGCATAGCGGGACCAGTCTTCGATGGTTCTGCCCTCGGCCCCAAATTCAATGTCAAAGCCGCTTGGGCTGCGCATATAAAAAGACACCATGTGATCGTTGACGTGCCGGCCCAGCGTCCCGGTCAGGGTGGCGCCGGCGGCGATTCGCCGGTCGTTGCAACGCCCGACCTCATCGACATTCAGGGTCTCAAGCATGAGGTGCACGCAATTCGTGGGCATCGGCATCTCAAACAATCCGAGGCTGTGATGACGCCGGTTACAGTGCATAAACCAAAGCCGCTTCGCCGGTTCCTCAGGGTCCGGGGTAAACCGAATCTTCATCAGGTCTGACAGGCCGAAGCCCAGTATCTCGGTAAAAAAGTGGGCCATATCGTCGAAGTTGGCGGCGGGAATCACCACATGGCCGAGGCCCTGATCACCCGTGACGAAGCCTGCGACGCCCGCCGGGGAATTGAAGACCGCGAAGTCAGATATCCTGCCCCAGTAGGCCTCATGCCGCAGGCCCGATGGGTCCTGAAACTGCACCAACTGCTGCACGCGGCGTTGCGCACACAGGGCGTCGGTGCCCCACGCCCACTCGACACTGGCGGCGGACAATTTCTCACACAGAGCCTTGAGCGTGTTCTCCGACGTCACCTCCCAGCCGCACAGCGTCAGTTGATCGGCGTCACCCGCTTCGATGACCAGACGCCAGGGATCTTCATCCATCTTGAGATAGACGCTGTCGCCGGTGCCCATTCCATCGCTGACATCCTGCAGACCCAGCACGTCCGTCCCGAAACTGCGCCATGCCTCGGCATCCTGACTGGTGATGCCGAGATATCCCAAACTGTGAATCGTCATGGTCTTGTCCTTTTGCTGACTGAGTGGCGCCCGATCAGAGCATTCCACGGAGAGTGGTTTTGAGCACTTTGCCTGAGGCATTCAGGGGTAATTCATCCAGCCAGCTGAAGCGCCTTGGTATTTTGTAGTTCGCCATTTCCTGCCTGCACCAATCTCGAAGCGATTGATCGTCAGGTCGATGTGCGTCGCTCGCGATCAGGAACGCGGCACCGACTTCCCCGAGTCGATCATCGGGCACCCCCACCACAGCGGCCTGAGATATCGCGGGGTGGCGGGTGAGCAGTTGCTCGATTTCTGCGGGATAGCAATTAAAGCCGCCGCTGATGTACATGTCTTTCAGGCGGTCGGTAATGGTCAGGTTGCCAGCCTCGTCGAGCCTGCCCACATCCCCGGTGTGCAGCCAGCCTTCAGAATCGATGGCCTGTCGCGTTGCCGCGGGCTCGTCCAGATAACCCTGCATGACGTTGAAGCCACGAACGACGATTTCCCCGGTTTCGCCGGCAGTGAGCACTTCCCCCTCAGCATTCATGATGGCAATGTCCACGTCGGGTATGGCGCGACCTGAGGTGTGCGCGATCGTGCTCGCATCGTCTCCGCGACGGCACATGCTCACGAGCCCGCAGCTCTCGGAGAGGCCATAAGCGGTGATCACGGTATCGATCCCCAGGACACGCCACATCGATTCCACCAGTTCGGTGGGGATCACCGCGGCACCCGTGGTGACCTTGGTCAGCGATTCGATGTCGTCAGCGTGAAGTCCCGGGTGGTTAATCAGGGTATGGAACAGCGTCGGCGGTCCCGGCATGCAGGTGATCTGGCGGTCACGGATCAGCTCAATCACTCGCCCTGCATCAAACACTGCCATGGGGTGTGCCTCGGCACCGACAAGCAGGCAAGAGAGCCAGCCGGCTTTATAACCGAAGCTGTGAAAGAACGGGTTGATGATGAGGTAACGATCGCGTTCGTCGAGCCCGAGTATCTCGGTGAATGAAGAAAAAGCGCGCAGATTCTGATCATGCCGCGTCATCACGCCCTTGGGCGTTCCGGTGGTGCCCGAGGTAAAGAGCACGTCGGATATGTCATGACTGGATACGGCATGGCGGGCGAGCGACACGGCTTGCTCGGCATTTTGATCGGCGCTTTCCAGCGCGGTGCGACCGGCACTGAGAATGGCATCAAAAGCGCTGGGGCCATCGCCATTGATGACAATGGTATTTCTGAGCGCGCCGCAGTCTTCTTCCGCCAGTAGCGCGGGGAAGCAGGTGCCCAAAAACTCCGAGATGGTAATCAGCGTAGAAGCGCCACTGAGCTTTAAAATTTGAGCGGCCTCATGGCCTCGATAACGTGTATTGAGCGTTACCAGCGTCGCCCCGATGTAGTGAGTCGCGAGGGCACCGATGACCCACTGCCAACAATTGGGTGCCCAGATCGCCACCCGGTCGCCCGCCGACACGCCCAGCTTCAGCAGGGAGGCACTCATGTTTCGCACGAGCTGCCGCGTGCCGCCAAAGGTGAGCGTCATCTGGCCGTCGATCAGATACGCCCTGTCCCTCCAGCGATCGGCAGCCAGGTCCAATAACTCGGCGGTGTGTAGGGGGGACGCGTCCATCCGAAGGGAGAAAAACTGTGTTGTGAGCGATGCCTGCAAGGTAAGGAAGGTCGTCGCAGGTGTCATAGTCTCTATGGGGGATGCCTGCTACAGAGCCGACTTTGATACTGCTCGCCATCAATTCTCAGGGGATTCGCCCGATGAACAAGCTGGCCAGCGCCGAGGATGCGCTGTCTGTCATTGAGGACGGCATGACGGTCGGTATAGGCGGCTGGGGACCGCGCCGTAAACCTATGGCGTTGGTGCGTGCACTGTTGCGAAGCGATGTCAGAGATCTCACGCTGGTGGCCTATGGCGGCGCCGATGTGGGTTTGCTGTGCGCCGCAGGCAAGGTCAAGCGGGTGATATTTGCGTTTGTGTCGCTGGATTTCATGCCGCTTGAGCCCGCCTTCAGACAAGCCCGCGAATCGGGGGCGATCGAAGTCACTGAGATCGACGAGGGCATGATGCTACTCGGCTTGCGGGCCGCGGCCTGGGGTTCACCCTTTATTCCGACGCCCGTGGGTTTGGGTACCGATGTCATCCGCAACGCACCCGACATTAAAGTGGTGGATAGCCCTTACGATGACAAGGAATGGGTTGCGATGCCGGCCTTGCCGTTGGACGTGGCACTCGTGCACGCCACCCGTGCAACGACCTCAGGCGTCTGTGAGATCGAGAGCCCGGACCACTATATGGATGACTGGTTTATCAGAGCCGCGGGTCACAGTGTGGTCTCGGTCGACGATATCGTTGAGCCGGCGCACTTTGCCGATCCCGCCGTTGCGCGACGCGTGTATTGGGAGCGCAACTGCGTCAATAGTGTGGTGCATCAACCGGGCGGCGCTCACCCCTCCTCAAGCGACCCGCTCTACGGTTTCGATGTCGCTCACTTCAAGGCCTATGGCCAGCATATTGCTGACGGTGGCTATGACGCTTGGGCAGACGCATTTCTGGGCGCTGACGAAAGCGCTTATCAGCAATCGGTAGGGGGTCTGGATGCCATCCAGTCGCTACCGCTTCCGGCTTACTGAGGGCTGACTGTGACGTTTTCCCTTGCGGAGTTAATGGTTAGCGCGGCCAGTCGGGTGTTTGATGACGACGGCGAGGTGCTGGCGACGGGTATTGGATTACTGCCAAGACTGGCAGCCAGCGTTGCCATGCGGTCCAGCAACCCGGCGCTGATGATGACGGACAGCCAGTCCTTTTTGCTGTCGTCACCCAACCCGGTGAGTGGTTTGAAGACCCACGCAGGTCAAGCGAACGAGAACTGGATGGGCTTCTCTCGCGTTTTCGACAACCTGTGGAGTGGCGCAAGACATGCGCTGGTGGGCCCCAGCCAGATCGATCGTTTCGGCCAGAGTAATATTTCTGCCCTCGGTGGTACCTACGAAGCCCCGAAAGTTCAGCTGCTGGGTGTGCGAGGCTTTCCGGGAAATTCCATCCGCCACGCCAATTCCTTTTTTGTCCCCAAGCACTCGCGAAGGGTGTTTGTAGAGGGCGAGTGCGACGTGGTGTGCTCGATCGGCTACAACCCCGAGCGGCTGCCCAAGGGTTATGAGCTGAGTGATATTGATATTCGACAGGTGATCACTGATCTCTGCGTCATGGACTTTCAAGGGCCCGGTTTTCAGGCACGGATCAGATCATTACATCCGGGCGTGACGCTGGAGGAGGTGCGCGATAACACGGGCTTTGAGTTGGCGGTGATCGATCATCTTTCCGAGACGCCCGCCCCGAGTTCGGATCAGTTGTCCCTGATGGCGGAACTGGATCCGGAGAACCTGCGCGCAAAACAACTCAAAGACAATCCACCCGGGGTCAGAGAGGCTCCGGCGGATGCTGAATAAAAGGAGTCAGCGCTGTGACTGAGGAAGCCATGACAGAAGAACAGGACATTGTCCTGTACGAGGCGCGGGAGGGGGTTGCGTGGATCACGATGAACCGGCCCCAGTACCACAACGCCCAAAACGGCAAGATGACCTATCTGCTCGATGATGCCTTTAAAAAAGCCGTTGCCGACGATGAGGTGAAGGTGATTGTCCTGCGCGGTGAAGGCAAGCACTTCTCAGCCGGTCACGACATTGGCACTCCCGGCCGTGATGTGCATCTGAGTCAGGATCGCGTGACCATGTGGTACGACCACGCGGACAAGGAAGGCGGTGAATTCCTGTATGTGCGTGAGGCTGAGGCGTATCTCGGCATGTGTCGCCGCTGGCGCGAAATCCCCAAGCCGACCATCGCTGCGGTGCAAGGCGCCTGCATCGCCGGCGGTCTTATGCTCGCATGGGTCTGCGATTTGATCGTGGCGACGGACGACGCCTATTTCTCCGACCCCGTTGTGCGCATGGGTATCCCCGGTGTTGAGTATTTTGCTCACCCCTACGAGTTGAATCCCCGCATCGCCAAGGAATTTCTCTTCACCGGTAACAAGATGGGCGCCGAGCGGGCCTATCAAATGGGGATGGTGAATCAGATCAGCACCCGTGACACCTTGATGGCGGATGTTGAGGCGCTGGCGATGAAGATCGCTGCGATGCCGCGGCTTGGCCTGGCGCTGACCAAGCAGGCCATCAACAACGTCGAGGAGTTGCAGGGCAAGCGGTCTGCGATGGAGGCGGCTTTCGCCTGGCATCACTTCACCCACGTGCACAACGATCTGACCACCGGCAACAAGCTCGGTGGTATGGACGCCAAATCCATGGCGAAGGCCAACAAGGAAGACAGCTGACTTATGGACCTGAGCTACACCCCGGAGCAGGAGGCTTTTCGCGCCGAGGTGCGCGAATGGCTAGCGGAGCACGTCCCCGCCAAGCCGCTGGCTTCCTTTGATACCGAGGCGGGCTTCGCCGCCCATCGGGAGTGGGAGCGCACCCTGGCAGCCGGTAACTGGGGGATGGTGACCTGGCCGGAGGCCTTCGGCGGTAGAGGGTGCGATCTCATTCAATGGCTCATCTTCGAGGAAGAGTATTACCGGGCGGGGGCACCCGGGCGGGTCAATCAGAATGGCATCTTCCTGCTGGGCCCCACGTTGATGGAGTATGGCTCCGAAGAGCAGAAAGCGCGGTTTTTGCCGGCCATGGCTTCTGGTGAGGAGATCTGGGCGCAAGGTTGGTCCGAACCCAACGCGGGCTCGGACATGGCGGCGATACGATGTCGCGCTGATCGTGACGGCGACGCCTATGTGATCAATGGCCAGAAGATCTGGTCTACACGGGCCGTCTATGCGGACTGGGTGTTTGGTCTGTTCCGCACTGACCCGGACTCGGAACGGCACCATGGTCTATCCAAGATTCTGGTACCGCTGGATGCCGAGGGCATCACAGTCAGGCCGATTGAGCAGCTGAACGGACTGCCGGGTTTCGCGGAAATTTTCTTCGATGATGTGCGGGTACCGGCCTTCAATTTACTGGGTGAGGAAGGTGCCGGTTGGCAAATCGCCATGGCCACGGCGGGTTTTGAGCGTGGGCTGATGCTGAGAAGCCCGGCGCGATTCCAGCAGGCGACCCGTCGGTTGGTCAGTCTCTATCGTGAGCACAGCACGGATATTCTCGACCCATCGGTAGAGGATGACGTGGTGCGGTGTTACATGGACGCCGAGGCCTACGCGCTGTCCACTTACCAGACCGCATCGCGACTGGTGAAGGGCGGCAGCATTGGTCCCGAGGCGAGCTGTAACAAGATTTTCTGGTCCGAGCTGGATCTGCGTATCCACGATACGGCCATGCGTATTCTGGGCCCCCGGGGAGAGATTGAACCCGAAACGCCCGCGCTGGCGGACGAGTTGGGCACTTGGCTCGACGGCTTTCTGTTTGCGCAGT
>WTHO01000058.1 GCA_011523115.1 Halieaceae bacterium
GGCGTTTTCGGCATTTCCGCTACCACAGATAGCCACTGTGGCCATTTCTGCTTGGCCAGCTGTTGCTCAGCACATAGCTCGGTCAAGTTTGCCAAGGTGGGTGCCTTATCTCCGTAAATCGTGACGAAAACCGCTACACCCTCGCCCAATCGCTGGTGCGGTGCTGAAACGGCTGCCGCTTCAGCCACTGCTGGGTGAAGCAGCACGATCTCTTCGATTTCCCTGGCCGATAAATTCTCGCCGCCGCGAATGATAATGTCTTTTTTGCGGTCCGTGATGACGATGGCCTCAGAGTCGAGGAGTTGGCCAATGTCACCGGTTTTAAAGAAACCTTCCTCGGAAAACGCGGCGGCGTTCTGCTCGGCGTCCCGATAGCCCTGCATCATCGCGGGCCCTCGCACCCAGATCTCTCCATCGGCGTTCCGGCCCACGTCCTTGCCATCGTCATCGCAAATTTTGACTTCGTAGTTGAAGACCCGACCGTCGGTCTCAGCGGCTAACTGGGTTTCGTCGTTTGCCACAAATCCAACCGTGACCAAGGGCACTTCAGTAGAGCCGTAAACGCGCACTGCGCGGCAGTTGGTCAGCACCTCACTGGCTTCATAAATCAATGCAGAGGGCACCGCCGCACCGCCGCAGGCGAACAGCCGGAAGCTAGGCAGATCCTTGCCCTGATGACGGCAGGTGTCCACCAGCTCACGCAGAAAAGGGGTAGCACTGACGCAGGTTGTAGCTTGGTGTGTCTCGATGAGCTCCACGGCGCGGCTTACCACCCAGCTTTCCATGAGCAGCACTTTTGTATCGGTGAAAAAGGGTAGCTCGATCCCGTTGACGTAGCCTGTGACGTGGGTCACCGGGGACGGCATCAGCATCATATCCCGGTCGTCCAAGCCCCACGCGATCACGCCGTTGTCCATTGCTTTGGCGAGAGTATTGTGACTGTGACGCACGGCTTTGGGGTTGCCGGTGGTACCCGAGGTATAGAGCACGACCTTGGTGTCGTCGGGATCCACTGACGCGACGTCGGCCAATCCGGTACCACCACGCGCCATCACGTCTTCAAAACGCAGTACATCCTCAATCAGATCTTCATCGCCTCCACAGCAGACCACGTGCCGTAGGTGGGGCAGATCGGAGCGCAACTCACGAATCATCTCTACGTAATCAAAGCCGCGAATGCGGTGCGGTATGAACAGGATCTCGGTTTTGGCATCGCCCAGAATGAAGCCCAGTTCTTTGCCGCGATAAATCGGCACCACCGGGTTGATGACGAGCCCGCAAATCGATGCGGCGATCGCCAACGGCACTGATTCAGGGATGTTGGGGAGCTGAAAGGTGAGCGTGGCACCCGGTTTGACGCCTAGCTGCTGAATCCCTTTGGCAAGTTGGTTTGCCTGTCGCCACGCCTCCGCGAATGACAACCGGACGCCTGAGTCGAACAGCAGCGCCGTGTCATCGGGTCGCGAGGACGCGCGCTCTTGCGCCAGTGCCGCCAGTGTCGTGTCCCTGAACGATGTGTCTGTGATGAGATTCACTGATTCCCCAGCCTGTTACTCGCCATTAGTGTTGTTATCACGAGAGGGTGCGCACATGAGGGCGCTCCATACCCGCCATCGTCACCACAGCGACGTCTCTACCCGTCGAGTGTGGTTTCTGTTGGCGGTCGATGACTATATAGTATGGGCGCCGTTTAAAACAAACCAGCCCGCTTGTTTATCCGTCAGGGAGCATTCTGTATCGGAGACGGTGAGACGAAACGCGGGCGACCGAAGTGCCAGGGGAATTTCATGATAGGTCCTAGTGAGAAGAGCGCGCGCATATTGGGTGAGTTAAAGGCCTTTATGGCAGAGCATATCTACCCCAATGAGGCGGCTCACCAGGAGGCGCTTGCGGGCGCGGACAATCGCTTTGCATCCATGCCTCTGGTGGAGTCGCTGAAGGACAAGGCCCGTACCGCAGGGCTCTGGAATCTTTTTGTGCCGCCCGAGTACGCTGAGTACAGTGATCATGATGGTATGAGCTTTCTGGATTACGCCCCGCTGGCTGAAGAGATGGGGCGGGTTATCTGGTCACCTGAGGTCTTCAATTGTAACGCCCCGGACACGGGCAATATGGAGGTGCTGATGAAGTTCGGCACCGAATCGCAAAAGGCCGCGTGGTTGCAACCCCTGTTGGCGGGCGAGATTCGCTCCTCCTACGCCATGACTGAACCACAGGTTGCGTCAAGCGATGCGACCAATATCCAGCTTGATATCCGTCGTGATGGCGACGAGTGGGTGCTCAATGGCCACAAGTGGTTTATCACTGGTGCGCCCTACGAGCGTTGCAAAATCTTCATTGTGATGGGCAAGAGTGACGCAGAAAATCCGAATCGGCATCTGCAACAAACGCAGATTCTGGTACCCAAAAACACACCCGGGGTCGAGGTTTTGCGACCGCTGACCACCTTGGGGTATGACGATGCGCCAATCGGCCACGCAGAGGTCACCTTCACTGACGTCCGCGTACCCGC
>WTHO01000110.1 GCA_011523115.1 Halieaceae bacterium
AGCGATGTCGTCGGAGTCTCTCGGAGACTACTGCGCAGGACCCAATCATGTGTTGCCCACTGCAGGGTCGGCCCGTTTTGCGTCACCTCTTGGTGTATACGATTTCCAGCGAAGAAGCAGCCTGATCGAAATTTCGGCGGAGGGCGCCAGATTGCTCGGTGAAGTTGCCGCAACCTTGGCCGACGCCGAATCTTTAGAGGCGCATGGTCTGAGTGCCCGCCTGAGATTGCGTGACGGCGATTAAGTCATCCACTACTGTTGCGCGTCCCCACCACTGCCTCTAGCTCGAGAGGCGTCCCGTCTCTGTCGACATTCACGCGAAGTAAATGACCCGGTCGCAACCGCGCAATTTGAAGCATGGCCGCTCGACCATCGACTACAGGCTCTCCGTCCATCGCGACAATGATGTCGTTTAACCGGATGCCGGCGCGCTCCGCTGGCCCCCCCGCGGCAAGATTTGTGACGATGAGTTGCTGCACAGGCGGCGTGGCCACGCCTTCGCTAAACAGTACTTCGACGCTCACTCCCAGCCAGCCTCGAATGACCCGTCCATATTTGACGATGTCCTCGAGAACCGACGCGGCGAGATCACTTGGTGTCGCCAGATTGATACCGATCCCGGGTGTTTCCTCGCCGCGTTCTGCTCCCGCGGTATAGATAAGCGTGTTAATGCCGACCAACCTTCCTTGACTGTCAATTAACGCGCCACCAGAGCTGCCCAAATGCACCGTCGCGTCGGTTTGAATATAACCCTCGTAGGTTGAGAGCTGCAGGCCAAAGCGGCCGAGCCCTGACACCACGCCTTGCGACACCGAGTGCCCGAAGCCGTAAGGGTTTCCGATTGCCAGCACGATGTCGCCAACCGCGATATCTGATGTCTGCGCCAATTCGATTGGTGTTAAATCGGGCAGATCAATCTGTAATATCGCAAGGTCAGTCTCGGGATCGTTCCCGACAACCGACGCGTTGGCAGACCGACCATCTGCCAGCAGGACCTGAATCGCATCAGCGCCGGCAATCACATGATTGTTGGTAACGATAAAACCACCGCTACTCAAAATAACGCCAGAACCCAGAGAGCGCTCGATGCGCTGAGCGCCACCGCGGTTGGCTCTGAACCGCCGCAGAAGAGGGGAGTTGAGGCGGGGATCGTCTCGAGTATCCACCAGCTTGGCGGTATAGATATTGACTACTGAGGGCGTCGCGCGAGCCACGGCCTCCCGATAACCGCCGTCGGTGGGCAGCGCGTGTCCCTCGTCGGCGGGCAACACCCATTTGTCGAGTATCAGCGCGGCGGCCAATACCCCGACAAGCGCCGGCCACATCATGCCAATCAAATCGTATTTCACATCATTCTCCTGCGCCCATTGTAAATCATGGTGCGCTGGTTATTCTCCTCACAGCATTGTAAAGAGAGGGTAAACAATGGCCTGCTCGCGACAGCAACTCAGCGAATTCTTGAACAACTTGCTCGAGCCAGAGCGCTTTCAAGACTATTGCCCCAACGGTTTGCAGGTCGAAGGGAAAAATGAAATTCACCGCTTGGTCACAGGCGTCACCGCCAGTCAGGCGCTCATAGATGAGGCCATAAAGCGTGGTGCGGACGCAATCCTGGTGCATCACGGCTATTTTTGGCGCGGCGAGCACCCTTGCTTAACAGGTATGAAAGCGACGCGCATCAGGAGTTTGCTGAGTGCTGACATCAACCTGTTCGCGTATCACTTGCCGCTGGATTGGCATCCTGCGGTCGGAAATAACGCCACCCTGGGCGAACTGATGGGTGTGGACGGTAGCGGCCCGTTGAACCCCGCGGACACAAATACGCCCGTATTTAAAGGCTACTTTAGTCCCGAGATCACCGTCCAAACGCTGGCAGCCCGGCTGTCAGACGGCCTGGCGCGTGAGCCTCTGGTGATTGGCGAGGGCAACGTCAATTCCATTGCCTGGTGCACCGGAGCCGGTCAGGGTTACCTGAATGCGGCCGCAGATGCGGGGGTCGATGTGTTTGTGACCGGAGAAGTCTCAGAACAAACCGTTCACACCGCGCGGGAGCGCAACATTGCCTTCATCGCCGCGGGACACCACGCGACGGAGCGTTACGGCGTGCAGGCATTAGGTGCTAAAGCCTCGGAGTGTCTGGGCATTACCCACGAATTTATTGAGATCGATAACCCGGTCTGAGTCCGCTCAGGCAGCCGAGGTGTTTGATTTATCGAGTCCAAAAGTCTCGGAGAGTTGCCCCTGTTCGTCGGGCTTTTTCGGCGCGTAGTCAAGCGGTTGCGCGACCTCGACAAGGTGGGGTTTCGCCTCTGTATCAGGTGAGTTAAGTGCCGCTTCCGCCATGTTCACCTGATCACCACACAGTTGCTCAGCGCCTTCAGCCAAGTGCGTGTAGACGGCTCTGTAGTCGTCTGTGAGCTTGTGCAGCAAATCAGCGGTCTTGGCGAAATGCTCGGAGACGCCGGCCTCATAGTCAGCGCGGCTTTGTGCGGCCTGGTCGAGCTGACT
>WTHO01000085.1 GCA_011523115.1 Halieaceae bacterium
AGCCGCCGTCAGCGCCCAAAACCAGACGATGCTATTTTTGACCTCTTGGTCGAAAAAGTTGCTGTCCACCAACCCCAGAATATGAAAGTAGATCTGTGCGAGGAGGCTCCCCGCGCCGATTGCCCTCGTAAAAGCATCCGTATTGAGACGAGAGGACAGACAATAAGCAGCCCACAGAAAATACCCTGAAACAATGAGATAAAGGCTGGCGACAAAAATACCCATGGCAGCTAAGTGCTCCAGCACATTATTGTGCGCACGATCGATCACCCCATGTTCAACAGCTGCCTGTGCGTAAACTTCCCCAAGCTGAAAGAGATTCTGGCCGGGCCCCACACCAAGATAAGGCTGGCTCAAGAACATCTGCCAATTGGCTACCCAGAGCTCCAAACGAACCTCAATACTCTTTGTGTTGACGACAACATCGCTTGATAAGCGGTCACCAAAAATCGACCCTGAGTACAGGCTCGAGATAACCAGAAGCACCATTCCAAGAAGCGCGATGACACCCCATTTCTTATTGACCCTAGCCAGCGCTACTACCAGCGTGACTGCAAGGCCGACCCAAGCGGCTCGTGTGAGTGTCAGTAAAACACCCAGCGAGCCCAATGCCACAGAGGCTACAAGGAATGGCGACGCCCTCTCAGCACTCTGGGGGTGCGCAGAAAAACCCGCCAAACCAATGCCCAGCAAAAAAAAGACCGCCATACCCAAGTTGCCAGCAATAGATTGGGGCTGGTTAAAGAAACCGGTTACTCGAAAGTATGAACCCCACGGCGCCAACACCGACTGCGACCTTGGCCACTCCCATCCATATAAAAACTGGCAGAGCGTGAAAATCCCCATCAGCATCACCGCTCCGGACAGGGCCGGGATATAGCGCTCCCAGGCCTCTGTGAAATAGCGATGAAAGAAGTACATCAATGCAAAAAAGTAGAGCACCCATTTCAACTCTCGGAGCGCATCGAGCTGATGGTCAGTCTGCTCCAACATCAAACCGATGCTGAGCAAGCTGAAAAGGGTGTAGCCGAAAATAGGCCCGGCTGCGCCAGTTCGTAACCGGCCCATTGCAGCGCTGGGAGCAGCAAGCCACTCCAGGGAGAACAGCGCAGCACCCGTAACGAACAGAAGAAAACCCAACACCTCCATCATTCCCAAGGACGTAAGATGGGCCAAAGGCAATAGAGCGGCCGCCGAGATAGCCAAACGAGAAAGTAGCTTTTCGATCACTTATCCGCCATGACCCATGAGCGGTGCTGTGTTCAGGATTATCATTCAGAACCGCCTTTATCTTACGGAGGCAAGCATCGCACTGTAGTGCGTGCACATTGTCTTCTGGGGCAACTTCTCAGTCAGCCGGCCGATACCTCGGGATTCGTAAGTGTCAGTGAGAACTGCCGTGTCGGCAAGTGATCACCCGCACCCATCAGGAAGCATAGCCCCCTGACATCAAGCCAAACGCCCCGTTATTTCAACCAAGGCATGAGCAACTCGTGAACGTTGACCTCTGCCTTCAGTCGCGTGGCGAGCATAAACAGGCCTCCGATCTTGCGATGGATATAGGCCACGTCCATCGGCGGAATCTGCCAAAACGCGCGATCCGACTTGAGTACCTCCACCCGTTTTAAAACCTCCTGCGGGATGTCAGAGCGACCAAAGTCATACGGCTGATTATGCGTGAGCGGCACCAATACGAGCTCTGCGAGATCGAGCAGGGTCTCTCGGTAGACCGACCCCTCTGGACCCAAGTCATATCCGATCGACTCTGCGGCCCTGATCATTGCGGGTCGATCGGCGTCGATCGCGGCAACCAGCAGCTCCCTGTACGAACGGATCAAGCCCACCTTGAAGCGCCTTGAGGCACCGAAATCGAGCAATGCCACCTGGCCTGTCGTGGCGTGGTACCGGTAATTCGCAAAATTAGGATCGGTTTGTACTAACCTTAATTGGAACAGCTCAATCATCAGTAGCTCAAACAACAATCCCAGCACACGACTGCGCTCCGCCGCCGTCTCGTGAGCTACCTCCTCAATCGGAATACCCGGCACATAAGTCATACCGAGTATCCGCGTTGCGCTCAGATGAGGTATCAGCCGCGGTATCAAAAAGCGCTCATCATCACCCAACGCTCTGACAAACGCCTTTAAGTATCGCGCCTCTTGCTCGTAATCCGCCTCTTCATGGAGCTGTGTTTTAGCCTCCTCGAGCAAAGGGACCATATCCATGTGTTTGGGCAACAGTCCCGACATACTGAGAAGAGAAGCGAGATTATCGACATCGGAATCGATACTCTCACGGATCCCCGGATACTGGACCTTGAGCACCGCCGCTCGACCGTCTCGAGTCCGCAATCGGTGAACCTGGCCAATGGATGCCGCGGCAAAAGGCTCTCGCTCAAACTGTCGCAGCTTATCAGCGTAATCTGCACCCAGACCCTCAATGAGCACCTCCTCTAATTGGGCATCTGGCATGGCGTAACCCCTGTCGCGCA
>WTHO01000088.1 GCA_011523115.1 Halieaceae bacterium
ATGATTGCACTCCATGACACGCCGCTGGCCATGGGCCCCACCGAGATTGCGAGAGGCTCTCACCGGCTCACCAATCATCTTCTGAATCCGGCTCTGGTGAGCGATGAGCTGGTCTATCAGCATGAGACAACCGTGCCTGAACAGCTGGTAGCCAACACTGGGCAAGCAGTGCCCGAGGGGCGCTCTACTGCACTTGCCGCCGGGTCATGTCTGATCTTCGATGACCGCATCCTGCATCGTGGGCTCGGCAACACATCCGGTCGCCGGCGCAGCATGGTGTATTTCTCTTATCGTCAGGCGGGCTACGCCGAAAACACTCATTTTGAGGCACAACGGTCAGTTTATGGTGGCGAAACTTAGACCGTTTTCAGTTTGCTCCACGTCAAGCAAGCGCTCTACAGGGTCACCCTCGTTTCAGGCAGGGACTGATCGGAGCGCAGCGCGGCGCAAAAAGACCAACGAATAAATGGCGGTGTAGATACCGATCACCACCAATCCTACCCACTCGATTTTGAAAGGTGTGAACTGGAAGGCCAAAACCAACGCAAACAGGATCACCCAGTTCACCGCTATGTAGCGCCCGGTGCCCAGCACCTCTGCGGTGAGACCAATATTCTGCGTGTACAGCCGGGTCAGTGAATCGAGGGAGTTCACCACGAACAAAATGCCTACGCCCATCATCGCCCAGCTCATCAACCCCGCGATCGAGATGTCGTTAGCGAAATACCAATAAAGCACTGAGAACCACAGCGCGATGGGAATCGATGGCACCACCAATAGGAGGAGGAGCAGCTGCCACGTAGTAAACCCGCTCACATACCGCGAAATGAACTGCCCGATCATGATGCTCCAGGCAAACCACCAGAACAGATAAAAGGCGTGGTAATCATTGATCGGAAACACAAACCGGGGAAGCTGGACGAAGTAATCGCCCAGACTCGCCGCGGCGCCAAGGAGCCCGGAGGCACCCATATCAGAGGCGATGAACGATCCGCCGATCAATACGAAGAACAAGCCACTGGAGACCAAGCTGAGCACTTTGACGAAGCGAATCTGGGTGCTGGACACCACGGCCACCAGCACAGTCACCGCCACCAGACCGAAGCGCACTGTGTCGGGGATACCGTCGATATAGCTCGGTAAGTAGTGAAGGAACAAATACCCGGTGAAGGCGCAGGTCCCAATAATGGTGAGATTATTGACCAATTTGATCGCCGGAATTTCGAACAGCTGGAGCCGAGGCTCGATCACACAAAAGTAGAAGGTGGTCAGGAAATAAAATCCCCAGACCAAAAAGCCCCAGAAACCAAACTCCAGGGCTAATGGATTGGTAAAGGCGTAGTCGGGCTCGCTGGCAAAAATCCCGAAGTCGACCATCGGGAACATCAACAAGCCAACGTCCAGCCCCGAGGTGAACAGCACAGCGAGAAACGTCATCAAGGGCATCGGCGCGGTACCCTCGATCCGAAGCGTGCGATAACGCACTACCAGTAGCAGCGACGTCAGCGTCGTCATACCAATGGCAATAGACAGAATCGTATTCACAGGCCTATTGGGCAGGGGGCGCGGGACCCACCGGCACAACTCTGACAGGATCTCGCTCCCGTTGACGACTGCGCCACTCGGGATCCCGCCACACAGGCGCTGCTTGTCTCAACGGTTCTTTACCCAGAATCAGATCAGCGGCGCGCTCAGCCACCATGATGGTGGGGGCATTGAGATTACCGTTGGGAATGGAGGGGAAGATCGACGAATCGACGACTCGTAGCCCCCTCAACCCCCGCACTCTGCATTTGGAGTCGACCACTGCCATGTCGTCATCCTCACGCCCCATGCGACATGAGCAGGAGGGGTGATATGCGGTCTCCACGTTTTGGCGCACCCAGCTATCAACTGCGGCGTCATCAGACAGGTCGATCCCCGGCTGAATTTCCGCTGCCCTGAACGCATCCAATGCGGGCTGCTGAAGAATCTCGCGGGTCAAGCGTAGGCAGTGCCGCCAGTCAGCCAGGTCTTTTTCGGTGGAGAGGTAATTGAACTGGATTAACGGGTCATGGTCAGAGTCAGGGCCCGAAATCCTGACATGGCCGCGACTATCGGGTTTATTGGGACCAACATGAACTTGAAAGCCGTGACCATCAAAAGCCGCGCGACCGTCATAGCGGATCGCGGCCGGCAGAAAGTGGTACTGAATATCCGGGTAAGCGAGGCCGGCACGAGACCGGATAAACCCGCAGGACTCAAAGTGGTTGGTCGCCCCCAAGCCGGTTTTGGTGAGCACCCATTGTGCGCCAATCCTGAATTTCGAGAGCCAGCCCAAATAGCCATTAATGGTAATGGGCTGTTTGCATCGATACTGGAAATACACCTCCAGATGATCCTGCAAATTTTCTCCAACGCCCGGCAGTTCGTGGCGCACCGGCACCCCCGCCGACAGCAGCACAGACAGTGGGCCCACGCCCGACCGCTGTAGCAGGG
>WTHO01000262.1 GCA_011523115.1 Halieaceae bacterium
AGGGCTTCATCAAAGGCACCAATGCCCGCGTCCCATCTGGGCGCGAGTTCGCCATTCGCGAGCACGACTTCTGAGAGGTCAGTTGCAGTGGCAGCCGAGATACCCGCCGACAGAACGAGAGGCCAGATGCGCGGCTTAAAAGCCAAATTACTCTTTGCGCAAAGGGAAGGAAGGTTGAGCATAGCCGTCAAAGTAACATTGTGAGACGCCTTCAATCAGTAACGGGCGATTGAAATACGATCAGGCGCTGCCCGTTCGCGGCAGGCCGGATATCAGATCCCTTAATGTTCTTTTGCAGTCCGAGCGATATTGAGCGGGACCCCACCCCCCTCGCGGGCTGGAATTGGATGCACGATGGCACTAATAAAGCATGCATCCATAAAAAAGCCGGGCATTGCCCGGCTTTTTTGAATACGTTGGTTGTTTCAGAACCGATACGATACTTCCACGCCTGCCCTTCTTTGAGTGCCGGGCGCGACAAACGCGCCCCCGAACTCAGGTGCGAGGATCACTTCTGCGACGAACTCCTCGTCCGTCAGGTTGCGAGCAAAAGCGGTTACGCTCCAGTTTTCGCCCCTCAGTCCAACTCTGATATTCGTGAGGCCATAGCCGTCTACCATTGTTCCACCTTGACCATTGGTTTGGCCGTAGTTCGCGGGTGGGCCGCCGAACAAAGTCGCAGGCACTACATCGTCTTGGACTGTATGGTACCAAGTGTCGCCCTTATAAGAATATTCCAGACGCCCAAACAGCTCTAGGCTGCCCAGCGGCAGCGTGTACTGGATAGCTGCGTTGGCGGTAAACTCAGGGTTATTGGGCACCTCGTTGCCGGCTGTGTACGGGCGGAGATTGTTAACGTCAATCTCGCCGTCGACCGCGGAATAACCGGCATCGATTCGGAGGTTATCAGTGACGGCCCATGCGGCACTCAGCTCAAAGCCGCTCAGCGACACTTCGTCAATGTTTTCAGCGGTTCTCAGCAGGCCGAAGGGGCCAACAAAGAACTCGAAGAACTGCATGTCGTCGACGTCAGTCTGGAAGACCGCGCCATTGATTTGCAGATTGCCATCAAGAAGCGACGATCGGAAGCCCAGTTCGAACGAGCTAGACGTTTCCTTTCTGATCACATCTGGAGGGGCAACCAGAGCACCGCCATTTTGCACGAGGAAAAAGTTCACGATGTCATTCGCGCCCAAATTGTTAAAGCCACCGGCCTTGAATCCCACTCCCCAGCTGCCGTAGACGGTTGTGTCATCAGTAGCGTCCCAGGTCAGACTGATTTTGGGTTGAAGTTGATCAAAGGTTTTAGTGTTTCCTGGGATACGTTCGCTGACAGTGAAGTCACTGAAGTTAACGAATCCGGGGTTCAAAGGTGATCCGTTCAGAGGCTGCCCGTTGAGAGTGCACTGCCCACCGCAGTAGTCTATGTAGGTAGACAAAGCGCCATCTGCGGGAGAAGGAACGCCGTTACTCACCTCCCGTTTCTCGCTGTCGTAGCGCAGGGCTACTGAAAGCTCCAACGCCTCAGTCACGTCATAACTGATGGAGCCAAACATCGCGATGGTCTGCGTATCGAACGTATCGTTTACCATGGCGTCAGTAAATTCATTGTAAATGGATCGTGTCACATTGCCCGCCGGGTTAGGCCAATTGGTGCCATCGTCTCGCAACTGAGAGACTGCCTGATACCGTTCAATGTCCAGATAGTAGACACCCGCTTGCCATCTCAAGCGCTGATCGGCGTTGGAGGTTAGCGATACCTGAAAACTCATGTCTTCCTGGAAGCGCTCCTGATACTGGTAACCGTCGCAAGTGGAGGGACTATAGGGGGGCAAAATAGCGTTTACCCCCAACTGCGTACCAAAAATAAACGTCGGTGCGGGCATTGCAACCAGCCCCCCAGGAACGTTCGGCGTGTAGGACGGGGTCAACGCCGTCAAACTGTTCAAACACGCTTCAGTTGAGTTGTAGAAACCAAATGCACCGGACGTGCCGTCAGCGATAAAGGTATCCTCTGTATCGCTGTAAAAAGCCCATGCGCTCAAGGTCGCCCATTCCATGTCGTAGTCAGCCTTGACAGAGAGCTCTAATACGTCCTGCTCGTTAACGGGCCTGACATTGCCCGCAAAAATAAACTCGTGCGTGTTGACGTCCTGATAGAAAGACTCTGAACCGGGTGTTCCAAAAGGCACAAATGGTGGTAGCTCAAAGGCGGCGTTGAAAGTGATCGCAGCGGCCTCTGACTTGCCGTAGCGGAGCTTGGTGTCGATTGAAAGATCGTCTGATGGGTCGAACACCACCCGCGCTTGCACAGCATAGTTCTCGGCGTCGTCAACTACCTGATCCTCTAGAAAGGAGTTGTAGTAATAACCGTCTGTAGTGCGGTAGTCGACTGTCAGACGGCCTGCAACTTTTTCCCCCAGGGGACCAGAAACCGTTGCTAGGCCAGTATAGGTGCTGTCCTCGGCAAACCCA
>WTHO01000109.1 GCA_011523115.1 Halieaceae bacterium
TGACGATAAGCGCGTGATTATTCTCGAGGACATTGCGCTGCGCCGGGGCCAGAAGCTCCTGTTCTCCGGTGCCTCGGCGACGCTGCAGCCCGGGCAAAAAATTGCCCTGATTGGCGGCAATGGCTGCGGTAAATCCAGCTTGTTTGCGCTACTGCTCGATGAGCTGCAGGCAGATGCCGGCAATATCCGTGGCCTCAAGGGCCTACGCATCTCCCACATGGCGCAGGAGACCGAGACCAGCGACCTCACCGCGCGGGATTACGTGATTGCCGGTGATGCCGCGCTGTTCCAGACGCTACAAGATCTTGCCCGCGCCGATGCGGCGGGGGATTACGAGCAGTCCGCTACGCTCCACCAGCGCATGGAAGAGCTCGACGGTTACAGCGCCGAGCGGCGTGCCGAGCAGCTCCTGCTGGGGCTCGGGTTTCAGCGCGAGAAGATGGATGCGCCCATGTCGGCGTTTTCCGGTGGCTGGCGGATTCGGCTGAATCTGGCGCGGGCACTCATGGCGCCATCGGATCTGATGCTGCTCGACGAGCCCACCAACCACTTAGATCTCGACACCACGCTTTGGCTACAAACGTGGCTGCAGGCCTATCGCGGCACGCTGCTGATGATCTCCCACGACCGTGACTTTATTGATGCGACCTGCGAGCGCACGCTGGAGATCGCCCGCCAGGCGCTCACGGCTTACCGGGGCGGCTACTCTGACTATGAACGGCAGCGGGCTGAGCAGATGGCCCAGCAGCAGGCGCAGTATGAGAAGCAGCAGCGGCGCATTGCTGACATTGAGGACTTCGTGCGTCGCTTCAGAGCCAAGGCCACCAAGGCGCGGCAGGCGCAGTCGCGACTCAAAGAGCTCGAGCGCATGCAAAAGGTGGCGCAGGCGCACATCGACTCGCCCTTTAGCTTTAACTTCCCGCCACCCGGGAAGGTGAGCGACCCGTTGCTCACGTTAAGCGATGCCGCGCTCGGTCATGGCGAGCATACGGTGTTATCCAAGGTGTCGGTCTCGCTGAGCCCGGGGGATCGCATCGGGCTCTTGGGTAAAAACGGTGCGGGCAAAACCACGCTCCTCAAAAGCCTGACCGGTGAGCTGCCACTGATGGCGGGTGAGCGCACCGAGGGCGCGCATTTACAGATCGGCTACTTTGATCAGCAGCAGCTCGAGGTGCTCGACCTCGACGCCAGCCCCTTTTTGCACCTGCAGCGGCTCTCACCCAAAGCGCGGGATCAGGAGATCCTTGATTTTCTGGGGGGCTTTGATTTTCGTGGTGATCGCGCCAAGGAGGCCATCCGGCCCTTCTCGGGTGGCGAAAAGGCGCGTCTCGCGCTTGCCCACGTGGTGTGGCAGGCGCCCAATGTGTTGATACTGGACGAGCCCACCAACCACCTGGATCTGGATATGCGCCATGCCCTCGAGGTGGCGCTGCAGGATTATGCGGGCGCTATTGTGTTGGTGAGTCACGACCGGCACCTGCTGCGCAACGCAGTGGAGCAGCTGCTGCTGGTGAATGAGGGCAGCGTTGAGGATTACGCCGGCGACGTAGAGGCCTACGAAAAATGGGTGCTCTCCGCCAACCCCGCAGAGACGCCCAAGCCCGCAGCGCAACCCGCTCCCACAACGGAGGACGCCGGTGATCGCAAGGCGCGCCGCCAGGCGAGTGCTGACCGGCGTGCCCAGTTGCAGCCGCTTAAAAAGACAATCCGTGACCTCGAGGCCCGGCTGGAAAAGGGTCAGCAGGCATTGGACGCCCTGCAAACCCAACTTGCCGACGGGGATCTCTATACCCAAAGCGCCGGCGATGAATTGGCCGAGCTCCTCAAGCAGGAAGGGCAGCTCAAGCGCGAGTTAGCCGAAATCGAAGGCGAGTGGCTCGAACAGCAGGAGGCGCTGGAAGCGCTGGAGTCGGCCGCGTCTTAAACAGTCATCAGTCAGCGGGTGAGGATCTCTCTATTCGACCTGGCTCGAGCGATGACGCTACTGAGCAGTGACCGCGTCGCCGACTGTGAGGGCACCTGCTGACAAAACCGTCGCGTAGATACCGAGGTTACCTTCGCTGTTACCGACCAATTGACGCATGATGTTGGTATCGCGCGGCAGATCAGCAAAGCCGTGGGTGGTCATCGAGCACCTCGGGCAGGTTGATTCCACCTTTAACGTCACCTCGCCAATGGTCAGCGTGGCGCCGAGCCATTCTTGTTCGGGGAAGGGGTGCGTGCTGTCTGGCACATCAAGTAGCAGATTGGGACGAAACCGACGGACGTCAAAATCCGAATCCGCTGAGAGTTGATTCATGGTCTCCAGCGACTGTGTGCTCATAATCGATATCGGAAACGCATCGAAATAAGTGCCCGGCGGCGACTCAAATTCGAGCAGCGCTTCAAATCCCGTGAGGTCGGGTATTGGTTCACCTGGCAGCCTGCCAAACACCGTTCGCAGCTCTTCCTCGAAGTCATCGGTATCGGGC
>WTHO01000050.1 GCA_011523115.1 Halieaceae bacterium
TCCCTGAAGGGCGTCTCTGGCGGCAATTGTCGTAACTGAATGAGTAGGCACTCGCGAAGATCCGAGGCAAAAACACCAGCGGGTTCAAAGTGCTGCAGTCGATGCAAGACGGCAATCACTTCGTCGCATTCAATCTCTTCCAGCGCGAGGTCCGCGTGAATCTCCTCGGGCGATTGCACGAGTCTCCCGTCCTCGTCTATTGCATCAATCAGTGCGATGGCGATGAATCGGTCTGTATCGGAGAAGCGAGTCAGATTAAGCTGCCAGAGCAGGTGTTCTCGCAGTGACTCCTCCTCGGAGTCTTGCTCAGAAAAATCATTTTCCAAAACGGGCCCTGGGGTGGGGGGAGCGGCGGAGGGCAACACGTCTTCCCAGACAGTATCGACCGCTAGTCCTTCGGCCTCATCCTCTGTCGCTGCGGATTCAGAGAAGTCGATGCCGTCCTGCTCGGCCAGCTCGTTGTCTCGCTCCAGTAACGCATTGGATTCCAGGGTTTCTTCAATGGTTTGCTGGAGGTCAACGGTGCTTAGCTGCAGCAGTTTAATGGCTTGCTGCAACTGGGGTGTGAGGGCGAGTTGTTGCCCGAGTTTGAGCTGAAGCGCCTGTTTCATACTGCTGATAATGGCTCGCTTGGACTCAGTGTAGCGCCGGGCTCATCCGATGCAACTAAATTGGCAAGGAATTTGCACACAGCGCTGGCAGGCGGGCCGGCATCCGGGGGGTCTTAGCAGTTGATTGCGCCTATCCGCACTATCAGAGAGAGAAGTGCTCTCCTAAGTAGGTGTTGCGGACTCTGTCGTTTGCGAGAACTTCGGTGGGCGTTCCCGATGCAATCACATGCCCCTCGCCCACGATGTAGGCACGCTCGCAAATATCCAGCGTCTCTCGCACGTTATGGTCGGTAATGAGCACCCCGATATTTCGCTCTTTAAGGTGCGTGATGATGGATTTAATGTCGGATATTGAAATGGGGTCGACGCCCGCGAAGGGTTCGTCGAGGAGAATGACTCTGGGTTCTGTGGCCAGGGCTCTGGCAATCTCAACCCGTCGCCGTTCTCCACCAGAGAGCGCTTGACCCAGAGAGTCTGCGAGATGACTTACGCTGAATTCTTCCAGCAATGCCTCGGCTATGCTGACACGCGTCTTTCGCGTGAGTTCGCTGCGGGTTTCCAGAATTGCGAGCAGATTATCCTTGACTGTAAGTTGCCGGAATACCGAGGCCTCCTGGGGCAGATAGCCGATCCCGGCACGCGCTCTCCGGTGCATCGGCAGCTTCATAAGTGATTGGTTGTCGAGTTGAATGTCACCCGCGTCAGCGTCTACGAGGCCAACAATCATGTAAAAGCACGTCGTTTTACCCGCCCCATTGGGTCCAAGCAGGCCAACTATTTCGCCTTCGCTCACCTCAAGTGAGACGTCTTTGACGACGGGACGACCACCATAGGCCTTCGCAAGATGTTGTGCGACCAGCGTGCTAGGCATCAGAGGCGCCGGTCCTGAGGTTTTCAGGCGGGATGACTACCTCGACTCGCCCCTGACCGTCGCTTCCAGTCGTCCCCGCCGCTCTGACAGAGCGTTGGCTCACCAGGTAGTCGATTTGATCGCCCGATAGTGTGGATCCGTTTTGTGCGATGCGCGCGTCGTCAAGAAGCCGGACCAGATCTTTTGATCGGATGTACTCAATGCGCAGAGCTGACGCGTCGACAGGTGTTTGCTCTGGTGCCGGCTGCTGAATCAGCCGGGCTGGCTTGCCTATTGCAATGATACGGTCGGCGTCACTGCTTTCATGGAGGACGGACAGCGTATCCGCAGTAATTTTGAGTGAACCCTGAATGAGGACCACGTTGCCCTCGTAGCGTGTCTCTCCGGCGACTTCGTCACGGATGGCGATATCAGCGGTGATTTGAATTGGCTGTTCACGGTCTGTGTCGAGTGCCCACACAGATGCGGGTGTCCAGATCAACAGGAGGAGCAGGCGGAGGGCCCGGGTGAAGGCGAGTCTATTCATAGTTGGTCTGTACATCGCCAATCAACGTTGCCTTATTGGTCCTCAAATCAACTCTGAATGCTGACCCGGTGGTTCGGCTACCTCGACCGGTCAACACAACCTTATGCTCGCCCGTCGCCAGCTTTTGGTCCATCAACAGTCGCATGGCCTGGGTCGTCATCCTCGCCTCTTGAGCATGCTCGTCAATTACGACCCCGTTGGTCAACGCAAGTTCATTTATGTCCTCAAAAAAAACACCGTCCGAGGCGCGAATGTCCCAGATTTCGCCTGAGTTGCCGTCCGTCACATATTGAATCCCACCCAGTGCCGTTTGGTCACTGTTCAACCAGCGGGTCGCAGAGTGTATTTTCAGCGTGTCAGTGGGGCGCCCCTCATCGGAGAACCGCCGGCGAGTGCCATCAACAACGTAGCTCGTCCTTACTGGCCCGTCTGTGATGGTGGCGCGCTGCTCAACGTCAACACCGGGCGCTAATCCGTTCCAGAAGGCGACGCTGACCGCGACCGCGGTAATGACAACTACCAGTAATTTCACTGGAAGGTCTCATAGGCTGCCGGCAGATGTCCCTGCGCGGTCAGGATGAAGTCACACAGTGCACGCACCGCGCCACGCCCGCCGGCTGCTGGTGCCACCCAATCGGCTTGTTTGAGTACCGCTTCTGTTGCGTCGCAGGGACAGGTGGCGAGACCTGCTAACTTGAGAGCGCCGAGGTCGGGTAAGTCGTCGCCCATATAGGCTACGCAGGCAGGCTCGAGCGCCATCGAGTTGAGTAATTCCCGAAGAGCAGCACCCTTATCTTCCCTGCCTTGAACAAGCATTTTGATCTCCAGCTCCTGAGCGCGTCGCTCGACGGCTGCGGAGAGCCTGCCTGTGATGACGGCAACTTCAATTCCCTGTCGTTGCAGTAGTTTGATGCCAAGTCCGTCTTTGACGTTGAAGGACTTCGATTCGGATTCCGCAGCGCTACCGTAGGTCAGCGTGCCGTCGGTCATGACGCCGTCAACATCGAGCACAACGAGCTTGACCGCCTCCGCTTTCTGTGCGGCCCGACCGGTCACGAAATGCCTGCCTTGAGTAGCGAGAGTAGCGTAACCACTCCCAGTATCTCCTGAGACTCATCAACGGCCACCAGAGAACTGATTCGGTGTCGTTCCATCAGGCTCATGGCTTCAGCCGCCAGAGCGTCAGGCGGAATCGTTCTCGCTGACTCTGTCATCACTTGCGCAACCTTCATCGCCTGCAGGTCGCCTGCGTCTTCGACGACCCGCCTTAGGTCACCATCAGTGAACACGCCGGCTAGCTTTCTATCTGGGTTGCAAACAGTCGTCATGCCCAGCCCTTTTTGGGTGATTTCATAGAGCGCCTCTGCCACCGTGGCCTCAGGCGTCACCAAGGGTATGTCCTTCTCGATCACCATGACATCGCTCACGCGGAGCAGTAGGCGTTTGCCCAATGCCCCACCGGGGTGGGAGAAAGCAAATTCCTCAGCGGTGAATCCTCTCGCCTCCAGCACCGCAATTGCCAAGGCATCACCCAGCACCAGCGCTACGGTGGTGCTTGATGTAGGTGCAAGGTCAAGCGGGCAGGCTTCCGTTTCCACGCTCGCCAGCAAGTGAACATCTGATGACTTTGCGAGCTCGGAGAGGGGCTCTCCTGTCACGCTGATAAGGGGCACGTTCAACCGCTTGATCAGCGGAAGCAGCGTCAGAATTTCGGTTGTGGCGCCACTGTTCGACAGCGCAATCACGCAGTCGTCCGGGGTGATCATACCCATGTCACCGTGTGAGGCTTCGGCGGGGTGGACAAAGAATGCAGGCGTGCCTGTGCTGGCCAAGGTCGCAGCGATTTTTCCAGCGATGTGCCCGCTTTTACCCATGCCGGTCACGACGACTCTGCCGCGGGTGTCGAGGATTTTCCGACAAGCCGCGGGAAACGCGCGGTCCAACTGCTTTCCAAGCTGCTCGACAGCAGTGTTCTCCAGCGAAATAGTCCGTTGCGCAGATTCGACAAAGAAAGAGTCAGGATGGCGGTTCATGGCAGATTCAGGTTGATGAGGGACGATGTCATGGCAGCAAAAAAAGCCAACCGTAATAAGCGACATACAGCGTTAGTAGCGTAGCACCCGCCGGCCGAGAGAGGGTGCCGCTACCCGATGCCCCATTCCAACGCCACAAGGCAGCGAGGGCAAGGGTCAGAGTTGTGAGAAATACCGCCAACAGGTCTCTACTGACCACTGCCGCTTGGATCGGCAAACTCCCCCAAAAACCGGGTATCGCCAAGACCAACAGGATGTTAAACATATTTGAGCCCACTATTGCACCCACTGCCATATCCGCATGGCCCTTGAGTGCGCTCGTCACCGATGCTGCCAATTCAGGCAGGCTGGTACCCACAGCTACGATGGTGAGCCCGATGACCAGCTCTGACACGCCCAATGAGAGGGCAATGTTGGAAGCCGCCCAAACCAAAAGGCGAGATGAGGCAATGAGCAACAACAGTCCCCCGAGGAAGCTGAGCCAAGCGGCGGGCATTGTCATTTCTCGAATTTGGGTGATCTCGCTGTTGATGTCGGGCTTTTTTGCATGCTGCGCTATTCTGATGAAGAAAAGTCCGAGAGCGCCGACCAGAATGAGGCTGTCGGTGCGAGACAACTCCAGATCGTAGAGTAGGACCCCGGTCAAAATAACGACCATAATTAACAGAGGAAGGTCGATCAGGGTTGTGTCCCGGCTCAGGGTGATGGGGCTCACAATTAATGTCACCCCCAGCACCAACCCTATATTCGCAATGTTCGAGCCCAGCGCATTGCCCACCGCTAACTCCCCGGAGTCTGCGAGGGCAGACATGACGGAAATCAGGACTTCTGGGGCCGACGTGCCGAGCGAGACAATAGTGAGCCCGATCAGCATGGGTGTCAGGCCCGCGCGTTTCGCAATCGCTGAAGCACCCTCAACAAATCGGTCGGCACTCCAGACCAGGGCGATTAAGCCGCCAACGATGCCCATTGAATACCAGAGCAAGCGAATCATCCTCATTTTTAGCGTCATAGTGACGCGTGGCCCGAGCGCTGATCGGGTATTATGGCGCGCCGGATTGTGTCGCGTCGGCGCAGACCCGCGACCGGTTGCGCGTGAGCCAGTCTACCCTAGTCAGCCAGCGGGATGGCATGATGCTGAGTGTGCTGGTAATAGCGAAGAGCGACTCGCTGTCCGGTATTGCTCAAAAACGGAGGTGTCATAAGCCAATGAGGAAAACAGTGGGTACCAACACGACCAGTGCTGCTCATAGTGCGGGTCGGCTCGCCCTGTTGCTGGTCGTCATTTTGGCCAGCGTCACTGTTTGGGCACAGGCAGAGGATGCTCCGCAGGCTGAAGCCGGGCCTGCCCAAGTGATCACTGAGGTGACTGAGCGGGTGATGCGCGTAGTGGCCGAGGCCGACACGTATTTTGACGAAGACCCCGACCGGTATTACCGAGAGATTGATTCGGCGCTCGCCGTTGTGGTGGATTGGCGCGGCTTTGCCACTGCCGTCATGGGAGAATACTACAGTCGAGGGCGGTCGATGGACTCGGATGGTCGAGCCAACCTGAAACGGCAGCGTGACGAATTTGCTCAAACTTTGAGAGAAGGTTTGATTCGTAGCTACGCAAAGGGTTTGTTGGCGTTTGGTGGTGCCGAGATGGTGGTAAAGGGCGTCGAAGCCTCTCCTCAGAGTGCGCGAATTGCCTCAGTGACACAGCTGGTCTACGGTGAGGCTGACCGGGTCTACACCATTCGCTACCAGATGGGTCAATACAAAGACGGTTCCTGGCGACTGCGTAACTTAATCATCGAGACAATTAATCTGGGCGAGATTTATCGAAATCAGTTTGTTGCACTGGCCAAGGATGCCAACGAGGATCTCGATTTGGTGATCGCACAATGGAACGAAACAATTTCAGAGCAGGCGGAGGAGCTGGCGCGTGACTGAGCAGGAACTGACCAACTTGCTGCGAGCCTCTTTTCCGGACGCTGAGATATCGGTTTCGCTGGACGGGAGCCACGTCGAAATCACCGTTGTTACTCCAGAATTCGAGGGCTTGCGGCCGGTCGCCAGGCAGCAGCGCGTCTATGCGCCGCTGGCCGCCTTGATCGCTGACGGTACCCTTCATGCGGTGAATATCACTGCGCAGACGCCGTAACAGGCGGTTTAAGCGAGAACGTTTTGGATAGCTTCATGATCCGGGGCGGTACACCACTCCAGGGCCGACTTGCCGCCTCTGGCTCCAAGAACGCGGCTCTGCCAATTATGGCAGCGACCTTGCTTGCCGAGGGTGCCTGCGAATTGCAGGGCGTTCCAGTGCTGCGCGATGTCACCACCATGACAACGCTTCTCGCAAGCCTAGGTGCCAGCGTGTCTCAACAGGAGCCAGCAGGGACATTGCACATTGACAGTGGGTCGGTGCAACGGTTCAGGGCGCCCTATGATCTGGTCAAGACAATGCGAGCATCGATACTGGTATTGGGTCCGTTACTGGCGCGTTTCGGCAGGGCGGAGGTTTCCTTTCCCGGGGGGTGTGCTATCGGGAGTCGGCCAGTTGACCTTCATATTCAGGCGTTGGAGGCGATGGGCGCGCGGATTTCAGTTGAATCCGGCTACATCATCGCGGAAGCCCCCGAGGGTCTGCGCGGGGCAGATTTTTCCTTCGACACTGTGACGGTTGGCGGCACAGAGAATGCCATCATGGCAGCGGTTCTCGCGCGAGGTGAGAGCGTACTGAGAAATGTAGCGCGGGAGCCAGAGATAGGCGATCTGGTGTGTTTTTTGCGGCGCATGGGAGCCGATATCAAAGGCGACGGAACCGACACCCTAGTGGTTCAGGGCGTGTCGGCGCTGCATGGTGCCAGTCACCGTGTGATGCCTGACCGCATTGAAGTGGGCACATACCTCGTAGCGGCGGCCGCAACGCGGGGACACATCACGATAGATGGGGTGAACCCCGATCTATTGGGCATCGTGCTCGACAAACTCCAGCAAACTGGCGCAGACCTATCCTGTGAGTCGCACTCCATAGCACTGGATATGAAAGGTAGGCGCCCGATGGCAGTCGACATCGAAACGCAGCCTTTTCCGGGTTTTCCGACTGATATGCAGGCCCAGTTCACGGCCTTGAACGCGATTGCCGATGGGCGGTCTCGCGTCACCGAGACGATATTCGAGAACCGGCTCATGCAGGCTCATGAGATGAGACGAATGGGCGCCGACATTGAAATTACGGCGGACACTGCGCGGATTGTGGGGAGGGAAACGCTTCAAGGCGCACCGGTAATGGCATCAGACCTGCGAGCGTCAGCCAGCCTTGTCATCGCGGGTCTGGTAGCGGATGGCGAGACGCGGGTGGATAGGATTTATCATATTGACCGTGGCTATGAAGATATCGAGGGGAACTTGCAATGCCTTGGGGCGGATATCCGTCGTATATCGACCTGAGGGTGACTGAGACACAGGAATGAACATTCAGCATGACATCACCATTGCACTGACCAAAGGACGGATTCTCAAGGAGACGCTGCCGCTCTTATCGAGAGTGGGGATTGAACCCTGTGAGGACCTGAGCGTTAGTCGGAAGCTCGTGGTTGCGACCACTGTGCCAAGACTTAATCTGGTCATTTTGCGGGGTTCCGACGTGCCTACGTATGTCCAATATGGCTCAGCGGATTTGGGGATCGCAGGCAAAGATGTCCTGCTCGAGTCGGGCGCCGCAGGGATCTACGAGCCGCTCGATTTGGGTATCGCGAGATGTCGATTGATGACTGCTGGCCCGCAAGGTACTGATTCCGAGGTTGAGCTGAAACGACGAGTGAGGGTGGCAACCAAATTCGTTAACGTGGCGCGCGCCCACTACGCCAAAAAGGGGCTGCACGCGGATCTGATCAAGCTGTACGGTTCGATGGAGTTGGCACCGCTGATGGGGCTGGCCGATGAGATCGTTGATATCGTCGACACGGGAAAAACCTTGGCTGAGAACGGCATGGCGCCCAGGGAGTTGATCGCGGACATTTCGTCGCGGTTAATCGTTAACAAAGCCGCTATGCGAACGCGCCATGCCTCGGTGCGCGCGATCATCGATGCATTGAAAAGTGCTGTGACGCAGCAGGTTGCTGCGTGATGAGTCAGCTTATCGCTCGTCTGGACAGTTCGGACCCCGATTTCGATGCGGCATTTGCCCGCCTTCTCGTGACCCCCGCCGAGTCAGATTCGGCGCTTGTGGAGACGGTTTCAAGCATCATTGCAGCCGTCGCTGTCGAGGGAGACGCGGCGTTGTTGCGCTTCACAAACCAGTTTGATGGTCGCGCGTTGAGTGACCCCGAAAACGTTAGGGTGTCTCCCTCGTCCTTGGTATCGGCTCTGCAGGAGATTGATCCTGCGGTTCGCGCGGCGTTAGAACATGCTGGCGCCAGAATCCGCGATTTTCATGAGAGGCAGTTGGGCCAAAGCTGGCAGTACCGCGACGATACGGGCAGCGTGCTGGGGCAGCGTATCTCGGCGATGGACAGGGTGGGTCTCTACGTCCCGGGGGGTCGGGCCAGTTACCCTTCATCGGTGCTCATGAATGCGATTCCTGCAAAAGTGGCCGGCGTGTCAGAGGTCGTCATGGTGGTTCCGGCTCCGAGCGACGAGATCAGTCCCGCCGTATTGGCCGCCGCTCAGCTGGCGGGTGTTGATAGTGTGTTCACTATTGGAGGTGCGCAGGCAATAGGAGCCCTGGCTTACGGGACGGCGACGGTGCCGCGGGTAGACAAGATAGTGGGGCCCGGCAACCGTTTCGTCGCAGAGGCGAAACGACAGGTTTTTGGCAGGGTAGGCATAGATATGGTGGCTGGGCCCTCCGAAATCCTGATCATCGCTGACGGCTCAGTGAAACCGGAGTGGGTAGCGATGGATCTATTCGCGCAGGCTGAGCATGATGAGTATGCCCAGGCTGTCCTGATTTCCCCGGATGCGACTTACCTCGATGCCGTCGCTGCCTGCATTGCTGATTTGCTTCCCTCTCTGGCTCGCCGAGACATCGTGAGCGCCGCACTAAAAAATCGAGGCGCCCTGATAAAGGTGCCAGACCTCGAAGCTGCAGCGGCGTTTAGCAACAGGTTAGCGCCCGAGCACCTTGAACTAGCGGTTGCCGATCCACAGTCGTTGATAGAAAAAATCGGTCCGGCAGGTGCCATTTTCATGGGAGCGATGTCGTCGGAGTCTCTCGGAGACTACTGCGCAGGACCCAATCATGTGTTACCCACTGCAGGTTCGGCTCGTTTCGCGTCACCTCTTGGTGTATACGATTTCCAGCGAAGAAGTAGCCTGATTGATATTTCGGCGGAGGGCGCCAGGTCGCTCGGTGAAGTTGCGGCAACGTTGGCCGACGCC
>WTHO01000061.1 GCA_011523115.1 Halieaceae bacterium
TCGTCACCGCCCATATCTCGGGCAAGATGCGAAAAAACTACATCAGAATTTTAACCGGCGACAAAGTTCGGGTTGAACTCACGCCCTATGACCTGACCAAGGGTCGTATTACTTATCGCGAGCGGTAAACCCGCGCTTTGCTGGGCGACCGTCACGCCGAACCAAAAAAGGGGAAACGAGCCCTCGCTAACTGGCGAAACCCCGGATCAAACAATCCCATTATTGCGTCGCTGTTAAGCGAGGATACGCATGAAGCAGGGAAACCCTTGAACACAGCACCCGGGTAGGCTTCAGGCCTCCACAGGCTCCTCAGCCTCAACTTCAGCCTCAATCAGCAGCCCAGAGCGGTCCGATGCCACGGTAACCACCGCGGTACCCCCCTTTGCCAATGACCCAAACAGCACCATATCAGCCAGCGGCTTCTTAATATGCTCCTGAATCACCCGCTCCATGGGCCGAGCGCCCATGGTGGCGTCGTAGCCCTTCTCGACCAGCCAAAGTCTGGCCTCCTCATCAACTTCGATCACCACCTGGCGCTCATCCAGTTGCGACTGAAGCTCGGTCAGGAATTTATCGGCCACTGTCAAAATAACATCTTCGCCAAGCGGGCCGAAGGGCACGATGGCATCTAGCCGGTTTCTGAATTCCGGAGTAAACGTTCGGTTAATGGCCTCTATCGAGTCTGTCGAGTGATCCTGCATTGAGAATCCGATGGATCGCCGGCTCACATTTTCAGCGCCTGCGTTAGTCGTCATCACCAGAATGACGTTGCGGAAATCCGTCTTGCGACCGTTATTGTCGGTGAGTGTGCCGTGGTCCATGACCTGCAACAGCAAGTTGAAGACTTCCGGATGCGCTTTCTCGATCTCGTCCAATAACACGACCGAGTGCGGATGTTTGGTGACGGCGTCGGTGAGCAGGCCACCCTGGTCAAAGCCAACATAGCCCGGTGGCGCGCCAATCAGACGCGATACGGTGTGCCGCTCCATGTATTCGGACATGTCAAAGCGCAATAACTCCAGCCCCATCTGCAATGCCAATTGACGAGTGAGTTCGGTTTTACCCACGCCCGTCGGCCCCGCTAGCAAAAAGCTCCCAATGGGTTTCTGGCCGCCCCTCAGGCCGGCTCTGGCAAGCTTGATCGCACTCACCATCTGTGTGACGGCATCATCCTGACCAAAGACCGTCATTTTGAGATTACCTTCAAGTTTGGCCAGTAACTCCTTGTCGTCACTACTCACGGTTTTCGGGGGTATGCGGGCAATTTTGGCTACTACCGCCTCGATGTCTGAGGGCCCCACCACCTTTTTCCTTTTTGAGGGAGCCTGTAGCTGCTGGAAAGCCCCCGCCTCGTCGATGACATCTATCGCCTTATCAGGTAAAAAGCGGTCCGTGATGTACCGCGCCGCCATTTCGGAGGCGACCCGCAGGGCCTTATCCGTGTAGCGAAGCTTATGGTGCGCCTCAAATCGTGACTTGAGGCCTTTCAAAATCTTATAGGCTTCCTCCACGGACGGCTCGGGGACATCAACCTTCTGGAAGCGACGACTGAGGGCCTTATCCTTGTCGAAGATGCCTCGATATTCCGCATAAGTGGTCGAGCCTACGCAGCGCATCTTCCCAGACGCGAGTAACGGCTTGAGAAGATTGCTGGCGTCCATCACCCCGCCTGAGGCGGCACCCGCTCCAATGATGGTGTGGATCTCGTCGATGAACAAAATCGCGTGGTCGCTCTCAGCCAGATTGGCCAGCAAGCCCTTAAGACGCTTTTCAAAATCGCCCCGGTATTTAGTGCCTGCCAACAGCGCGCCCAAGTCGAGTGAGTAAACCACCGCCTCCTTGAGGGTGTCGGGCACCTCCCCGTCGACGATCATTTTCGCCAGACCCTCTGCGATCGCAGTTTTGCCGACCCCGGACTCGCCCACCAGAAGCGGGTTGTTTTTACGCCGCCGCGCCAGAATTTGTGCGACCCGCTCCACCTCATTCAAACGGCCGATCAAGGGGTCAATATTCCCTGCCTCGGCTTCCGCATTCAGGTTGGTTGCGTAGGCGTCGAGAGGCCGTTTCTCGGCGGCGGCCTGTCCATCCTCAACATCACTTAGCGTATCACTCGACTCCAATGATTCCTCGCCGTCCTTACCGATACCGTGGGTAATAAAGTTGACGACATCCAGTCGAGAGATGTTTTGAGACTTCAGGAAGTAAACAGCCTGAGATTCCTGTTCGGAAAAAATAGCGACCAGCAAGTTTGCGCCCGTGACTTCCTGCTGCCCCGAACTCTGGACATGAAACACGGCGCGCTGAAGCACACGCTGGAATCCCAACGTTGGCTGCGTATCTCGGCCATCCTCAGAATCAGACAACAGCGGGGTGGTGGAGTCGATAAACTCAGTCAATTCTCCCCGTAAATCATCAAGGTCCACCTGACAGGCGTCCAACACCGCAACCGCCGCGGAGTCGTCCAACAGCGCTAGCAACAAGTGCTCCACCGTTATGAACTCATGGCGTCTCGCCCGCGCAGTGCGGAAGGTCTCATTGAGCGTATTTTCCAGCTCTTTGCTTAGCATTCAGCTAATCCTCATCGTCAGTGGAGGGCTCCACTTCACACAGTAGCGGATGTCCGCTCTCTCTGGCTGACTCGTTGACCTGTGACGCCTTCGTTTCAGCAATATCCTGCGGATATATTCCACATACGCCTTTACCCTTCGTATGGACCGCCAGCATGACTTGCGTCGCTTTTTCGCGATTCATACCAAAAAACTGTTCCAGCACCTGAACCACAAACTCCATCGGGGTGTAGTCGTCATTGAGCAGGATCACCCGATACAGCGGGGGACGCTTTAGTTTCGGCTTGGCGGGAGCAACAGCCAGATCGCCGTCGCCTTGATCTGAATCGTCTTCATTTGCACTGCAGGCCACGTTGAGTGGTCGATGGAGGAAACGCGCTCTCATAGGGTCAGTATAGTGCACCTTGCGGGGATTTTTCGGCGCCTTCACGGCCTTTCATCAGATTTTTTTATCGCGGGCGGACTTCTGTTCTCGGGCTGGCCAAGCATAAAAAAGCCCGCACTCGGCGGGCTTTAACAACCGTCGATGTATTACATGTGTGCAACGACCGCCTCACCAAACGCCGAGCACGAGACCAAAGTTGCGCCGTCCATCAGCCGCTCGAAGTCGTAGGTCACTGTCTTGGCCTGAATCGCCCCGTTCATCCCCGTAATAATGAGGTCAGCGGCCTCGTTCCATCCCAAATGCCGCAACATCATTTCTGCAGAAAGGATGAGTGATCCGGGGTTGACCTTGTCTTGACCGGCATATTTCGGAGCCGTCCCGTGAGTCGCCTCAAACAGGGCCACCGTATCCGACAGGTTCGCACCCGGTGCGATACCGATACCGCCGACCTGTGCGGCTAGCGCATCCGAGAGATAATCACCATTCAGGTTAAGCGTTGCGACGACGCTGTAGTCACGAGGTCGGGTCAACACCTGCTGAAGCATGGCGTCGGCGATCACATCTTTAATCACGATGTCGCTGCCGGTGCGCGGGTTCTTGATGCTCACCCAAGGCCCACCATCCAGCAGTTCGCCGCCAAATTCCTGCTGGGCCAACTCATATCCCCAGTCTCGAAAGGCGCCCTCTGTGAACTTCATGATGTTGCCTTTATGAACGAGCGTCACGGACGGCAGGTCTTGGTCAATCGCGTATTGAATGGCTTTTCGGACCAATCTCTGGGTCCCCTCGGCGGATACGGGCTTGATGCCGATCCCAACATTCTGCGGGAAACGAATTTTAGTCGCGCCCATTTCCTGAATAATGAAGTCCACTACTTTCTGCGCTTCTTCAGTTCCCGCCTGATACTCAATACCTGCGTAAATGTCTTCAGAGTTCTCTCTGAAAATGACCATATTGCAGTCGCCGGGGTTCTTGACTGGCGAGGGCACGCCCTCGAACCATCTTACCGGCCGCAAACAAGTGTAGAGGTCCAGCTCCTGCCGCAGCGCAACATTGAGAGACCTGAAGCCCCCACCTACCGGAGTGGTCAAAGGCCCCTTGATTGCCACACTGTAGGTTTTTATCGCATCCAAAGTTTCCTCAGGGAACCAATCCCCATCGTACAACTCCGCCGCCTTCTCTCCTGTGTAGATTTCCATCCATGAAATTTGCCGCGTCCCGTCGTAAGCCTTTGCGACTGCAGCGTCGACCACCGAAATCATGACTGGAGAGATGTCTACGCCGATGCCGTCACCCTCGATGTAAGGGATGATCGGATTGTTCGGAACAGTGATGCTGTTGTCGTCATTGACGACAATCATCTCGCCGGTTTCAGGAATGGTGATGTGCTTGTATGACATAGTTTGTGTCCCCCAGATAAAACGTCTCGACACGAATAGCTTCGTGCCGCCCGCACCGTTTAGTCGCCGCTTAAGGCAGCATGTAGATGTTTGGGTGCGAATGGCGCCGTATTTTAGCATCAAATCCGGCAAACTATGGCGATGTCAGAGATCATTCTCTTCAATAAGCCTTATCGCGTGCTGAGCCAATTCACCGACCGAGAGTCAGGCTCCGAGGCCAGGGCAACCCTTGCTGACTTCATTCAGGCACCCGGTTTTCGACCCGCAGGTCGTCTGGATTATGATTCGGAGGGGTTGCTTGTCCTCACTGCTGACGGATCAATACAACAGAAAATCGCCCACCCTCGTGGTGGGCAACGCAAGGTTTATTGGGTGCAAGTTGAGGGCAGCATCACTGCAGAGGCCTGCCGCGCACTGAGGCGTGGCATTCACCTAAAAGATGGCCTGACCCGCCCTGCTGAAGCCCAACCCATAGCTCCTCCTGCAGTATGGCCAAGACACCCGCCCATCCGGCAACGGAAAACCATCACTGATTCTTGGCTTGAGGTTGTGATTACCGAGGGTCGTAATCGTCAGGTTCGAAGGATGACCGCCGCTGTCGGTTTTCCCACTCTTCGCCTGATTCGAGTGGCGGTTGGCCCCTGGCAAATCGATGACATAGAACCCGGCGGGTACCGCCGAGTGTCCGCACAATGACTGGCCGTTGACCCGGCACATCGCTACCCTCATGCTTCCCAGCGAAATCGTGCTGAATCGGATCCAATAAGCCAGTGAGTCAACCAGCAGGCAGCGGTAGAACCGTCATTGTCGGCATGTCCGGCGGTGTGGACTCTTCTGTGGCCGCTATGCTGTTGCTCCAGCAGGGATATCGAGTCGAAGGCCTCTTTATGAAGAACTGGGAGGAGGACGACGGCACAGAATACTGTACCGCGAAAGAGGATCTCGCTGACGCTCAAGCCGTGGCAGACCGTCTGGGCATCACGCTTCACAGTGCAAATTTTGCTGCAGAGTACTGGGATGACGTATTCGAGCATTTCCTCAAGGAGTACGGTGCGGGCCGCACGCCGAACCCCGATATATTGTGTAACAGGGAAATTAAATTTCGCGCGTTTCTGGACTACGCGACTCAAATGGGCGCAGAGCTCATCGCGACCGGCCATTACGTTCAGACCGACACTCGAAATGGCAAGACGCAATTGATCAAAGGTAGGGATGCGACCAAAGATCAGAGCTATTTTCTTCATCAGGTCAACCACAACGCACTCAGCCGAACACTGTTCCCGGTGGGCTCAGTTGAAAAAACCACGGTCCGGCAGTTGGCCGATGAGGCTGGACTAAAAAACGCTCGTAAGAAGGACAGTACCGGCATCTGTTTTATTGGTGAGCGCCGGTTCCGCGATTTTCTGCGCCAGTATCTGCCGGCGAAGCCGGGACCAATTCAATCCCTCGATGGCGCTGTGCTGGGCGAGCACGAAGGTTTGATGTACCACACCATAGGGCAGCGTCAGGGGCTTCGCATTGGCGGGCTGGCTAATCGTCCCGAGGCCGCTTGGTACGTGGTAGATAAACGGCTGCCCGACAATACGCTTATTGTTGCTCAGGGCAACGAGCACCCCGCGCTCTTCCGGCAAACTTTGACGGCGAGCGAGACGATCTGGATCAGCGGCGAGACACCGGCCCTGCCGCTCCGTTGCCACGCAAAAATCCGATATCGACAGGCCGATCAACCCTGTACGGTGGAGTCAGGTGAGGATGGGCTCACCGTTACTTTTGACCAACCCCAGAGGGCGATCACACCAGGGCAATCGGTAGTGTTCTACCAGGGCTCTGTGTGCCTCGGTGGCGGCGTGATCGAGCACGCACAATGACAGATCGAACCATCCTCGAACAACGAACCTTGGCCCTAGCGGGCGTCGCCCAGGCCGCGCGCATCGTCGACCTCGCCGCGAAAACAGGTAGCTGGCCCGAGCCTTTTGTAGAGGCCTCCATCCATTCTCTTTTTTGCTTTGAACCCGATTCCGTGGAGACGGTGTTTGGCACCCCCCAAGGCATCAGGTTGGGCCTTGAACAACTTTCAGCCTGTCTGCGACTGAGCCAAGACCCGGCGGCGGCAGACACCCTGCGATACACCATGGCCATCTTACAGCTAGAGCGGCGCTTTGCTGGTAGCGAGGACCTGCAGTCCGTGGTGCATTCACGGCTCCGCCACACAGCCTATAAGGCAGAAAATTTTTCAAATGATATCAGAGGCCTGAGCGCCAATATTTCAGCTATTTATCAAGATACGCTGAGTACGTTGAGCTATCGAATTAAAGTCACCGGTAGCGCGCAGCACCTGAACACCCCTCAGGTCGCCGATTTGGTCCGAACGCTACTGATGTGTGGAGTGCGCGCCGCCTTCCTGTGGCGCCAACTCGGGGGCAATCGATTCAAGTTAATGTGGAGCCGCGGTGCAATCAGGGATACAGCCGCAGGCCTCGCAACCGAGTTGGGCATTACGCACTGAGCAAATTGCGGACAGTCGACATGGTAAACTGCAGCTCTTCGGTGATCGCCCGGTAACGCTATGAACCCTTCCCCACTGACTGCACTGTCGCCCCTTGATGGTCGTTATTTTGCCAAAGTAGATCCGCTGAGAGAAATCTTCTCAGAATTTGGCCTGATCAAGCGCCGCGTTGCAGTGGAGGTCGCATGGCTCATCGCCCTGTCAGAATGCCCGGAAATCGAAGAAGTCCCCGTGCTCTCGAGCGAGGCCACTGCAAAACTCTCCGGGATTGCGTCAAATTTTGGCGCTGAGCAGGCGGCCCGCGTCAAATCAATTGAAGCGACCACCAATCACGACGTCAAAGCCGTCGAATATTTTCTAAAAGAGGCTGTCGAGGAGTCGGCGGAATTATCGCGGATCAGCGAGTTCATCCACTTTGGATGCACCAGCGAGGACATCAATAACCTGTCTCATGCGCTCATGCTAAGGGATGGGCACATTGTTATCTCTCAACACTTCGCCGATGTCACAAAGGATCTATCAGATCTGTCAGTTCTCCATGCGGGGCAGCCCATGCTATCCAGAACCCATGGACAGTCCGCGACGCCCACGACGCTGGGCAAGGAGCTGGCAAACGTCGTGGCCCGACTGAAACGCCAACTCAAGGTTGCTGAGACGGTGCGTCCTTTGGGCAAGATGAACGGCGCCGTTGGAAACTACAACGCGCACCATATCGCCTACCCCGAGGTTGACTGGCCTCAGCTCTCCAAACAGTTTGTTACCTCGCTCGGCATCGAGTGGAACCCCTACACCACTCAAATCGAACCGCACGATTACATGGCGGAATATTTCGACGCCATCGCTCGCTTAAATCAAATCCTTGTCGATTTCGCTCGCGACATCTGGTCTTACATTTCACTGGGATACTTCAAGCAGCGCATGATCGATGGTGAAGTGGGATCGTCCACCATGCCGCACAAGGTGAACCCGATTGATTTCGAAAATGCCGAGGGTAATTTTGGACTTGCCAATGCCCTCCTCAGCCACCTCGCCCAAAAACTACCGGTGAGCCGCTGGCAGAGAGACCTGACCGACAGCACTGTGCTCAGAAACATGGGCGTGGCTTTGGGTTACAGCCTGCTTGGGTTGGTTTCGCTCAAGCGCGGGATCGCTAAGCTGGAGGTGTCTGCCGACCCCATCAATGAGGACCTCGAGGCCTCATGGGAGGTATTGGGTGAGGCCGTACAGACGATGATGCGGCGCTATGGTGTGCCGGAGCCCTATGAAAAGCTCAAAGCCTTGACTCGTGGTCAGCAGCTGGAGCCAGAAGCCCTGCGGGACTTTATTCTGGCACTGGAAATTCCTGATCATGCGAAGGAGCGCCTCGTGTCGTTAACCCCGGCCACCTATACCGGCTATGCAGCGGAGTTAGCCGACGGCATCGCCAAAAATCAATAAAGCCGTTTGGTCTGGCAATGATCCTACCGATCCCCGAGCCTCAGTTTCTCGCTCAGTACTGGCAGAAAAAACCGCTACTTTGCCCACGAGCACTGCCACAATTTGAATCACCGCTATCACCGGAGGAACTGGCCGGTCTGGCTATGGAGCCCGATATCGAAAGCCGCATGGTGTGGCAACAAAAAGGGATTTGGCGTCAGCAAAACGGGCCCTTTGAGGAAAACGACTTTAAAGGTATTGAGCCGTGGACGTTACTCGTACAGCGAGTTGACCACTTGCACGACGCGGTAGCGGCTCTTCGGCACACTTTACCTGCTCTGCCCCGGTGGCGTTTTGATGACGTCATGGTCAGCTATGCAACGGACGGCGCGGGCGTGGGCCCACACTTCGATCGCTACGACGTGTTTCTGCTTCAAGGTTCGGGTCGACGAGAATGGCGCATTGGTCCCACCTGTGATGACGACACGCCGCAATTAACCGAAAACGGTCTCAATCTGATACCGCCGTTTGAAGCGCATGAAACCTATCTGCTGGAACCGGGGGACGTGCTTTATGTCCCGCCGGGTGTTGCCCATTGGGGCATCGCTCAAGGCGACTCGATGACTTTTTCTCTGGGCTTTAGAGCACCCCGGATAGCGGACCTGCTCGCGCGGCGGGTCGATGCCGTGCTGGAGCAACTCGCGGATAGCGCTTTGCTTGAAGACGGATTGACATCAAACATACCGTGTAGACCCGGCGAAATAACGCCGGAGCATCTTGCCAATGCGCGTGACGCTATGCATAACGCGATAGACGCACTGGACGACGATCGCTGGCTTGCTGAGGTTGTCACGGAGTGCACCGACGATTCTGATGCACAGATGATGACTCTGCACACTCCACTGCAGACCACAGTGCACCCTCCACTGGTCCCTGACAGTGTGCGACTGAAATCTGCTTGCAAAGTCGCCTGGATGGAGCGGCCTCAGGGTGTGGAGCTTTTTATTGATGGTGAGTTCGAGAAGATGTCGCTTCATTCACTCGATCTCATCATCACGCTCTGTCAGGGCAACTCGGTGAGTTGGACGGCACTGGAGCAGAGTGATAGCGCT
>WTHO01000077.1 GCA_011523115.1 Halieaceae bacterium
CAGCATCAAGGAACGCACCACATCTACTCAATGATCCGCAGAATACCCTTACAGTGACGCTAAATGGGAGCGAAAAAAAACCGCGGTGACAACCGCGGTTTTTTATTTTGGCGACACTAAGACATCGCGCAATGCAAAGGCCATTACTCCTGAGCCAGTGACTCTTCCTCAGGCTCAGCGGTGTCCACTGAATCCGCTGGGGCGTCGGCTGCCTCGGCCGCAACCTCACGCATAGACAGCTTGATGCGGCCACGCTGATCTACGTCCAGCACCTTGACCTGAACTTCCTGACCTTCGGAAAGATAGTCAGTGACGTTCTCAACGCGCTCGTCCGCAATCTGCGAGATGTGCACGAGGCCGTCCTTTCCGGGCAGGATCGTGACGAAGGCCCCGAAATCCACGATGCGAGCGACGGTACCGGTATAGATTTCGCCAATTTCCGCCTCAGCGGTGATTGCCTGAATCATCTCGATAGCGGCGTCCCGCGCGGCCGCGTTCTGACCAAACACTTTTACCGTACCATCGTCATCAATATCGACGGTCGCCCCCGACTCCTCGGTAATCTGACGAATCGTTGCACCGCCTTTACCGATGATGTCCCGGATCTTGTCTTGGTCGACCTTGAGCGTCGTCATGCTTGGCGCGTTCTCGGAAGTGATCTCGCGCGGCGCATCAAGAACCGTATTCATCTGACCGAGAATGTGAAGGCGTGCTTCGAGTGCTTGCTCGAGGGCCCGCTCCATAATTTCTTCGTTAATGCCTTCGATCTTGATGTCCATCTGCAACGCAGTCACGCCCTTGGCGGTACCCGCGACTTTGAAATCCATATCACCCAGATGGTCTTCGTCGCCGAGAATATCGGTCAGAACCGCAAATTGATTTCCTTCCTTTACCAGCCCCATTGCGATGCCGGCAACGGGGGATGACAGTGGCACACCCGCCGCCATCATGGAGAGTGAACCCACACAAACCGATGCCATAGAGCTGGAACCGTTGGATTCGGTAATTTCAGAGACCACCCGTACCGTGTAGGGGAATTCTTCCTCGCTCGGCAAAACCGCAGCGAGTCCGCGGCGCGCCAAGCGCCCGTGACCCACTTCTCGTCGCCCTGTGAACCCCATGCGCCCTGCCTCGCCGACTGAGTAAGGCGGGAAGTTGTAGTGCAGCATAAAGGGATCGCGTCGCTCACCTTCCAGCGCATCGATAATTTGCGCATCGCGCGTGGAGCCAAGGGTCACCGCACCAATCGCTTGCGTCTCACCCCGGGTAAAGAGTGCCGATCCGTGCGCCTTGGGCAGGATATCGACCTCGCAGGCAATCGCGCGAACCGTGCGATTATCGCGCCCGTCAATGCGCGGCTCGCCCGCCAGAATGCGACCGCGGACAATGCGCTTCTCAAGGCTCTTAAAAATATCCTTGATGTCGTCTTCCGCAGGGCCTTCCTCGGTCGCCAGTAGCGCCACAACCTCGTCTTTAACCTGACCAACACGCTCATAGCGCTCGGCTTTTTCCGTGATGCGATACGCATCACCCAGTGGGCCAGAAGCCGCCGCCTCGACCGCGGCTACCAGTTCCGCATCGGCCGCCGGCGCCTGCCAATCCCAGCGGGGCTTACCTGCTTCGCCAACCAGTTCGTTGATGGCGTTGATCACGGTTTGCATTTCCTGATGCGCATACAACACCGCACCCAGCATCTGGTCTTCCGTCAACTCTTTGGCTTCTGATTCGACCATCAGTACCGCATCTTTGGTACCGGCGACAACCATGTCCAACTGGCTATCCGCGAGCGCCGTGTAACTCGGATTCAAGAGGTAGCCGCTGGACTCAGTGAAGCCAACCCGCGCCCCACCGATAGGGCCGTTGAAAGGACATCCGGACAGCGCTAGCGCTGCTGAAGTACCAATCATTGCGGGAATATCGGGGTCTGTATCTTTGTCCGCCGACATCACTGTACAGACCACCTGCACTTCATTCATGAAGCCGTCTTCAAACAGCGGTCGAATGGGGCGGTCGATGAGTCGAGAGGTGAGCGTCTCCTTTTCACTGGGACGACCCTCCCGCTTGAAAAAGCCGCCAGGGATCTTACCGACAGAGTAGGTTTTCTCGATGTAATGCACCGACAGCGGGAAAAACGCCTGACCCGCCTTCGCTTTCTGCTCTGCAACTACAGTACACAGCACGCTGGTGCTACCCATTGTGACCATCACCGAGCCCGTCGCCTGACGGGCGATACGGCCGGTTTCCAGCGTGACCTCGTGGTCACCGTACTGGAAAGTTTTTTTCACTACATTCACTTGTTTTCTCCAAATATGACGAGGCCGGCATGAGGCCGGCCCTGACTGATCCTCAGCGGCGCAGACCCAACCGCTTAATCAATTCCGCGTAGCGGGCGGTGTCTTTTTGCTTGAGGTAGTCGAGTAATTTTCGACGCTGGTTCACCATGCGAATCAAACCACGTCTTGAGTGGTGATCCTGGGCATGATCCTTAAAGTGAGACTGCAGCTGCTCAATATTCGCTGTGAGCAAGGCGACCTGTACTTCCGGAGATCCGGTGTCACCCTCTGACTGCTGATAATCCTTAACAATTTGCGCCTTGACGGCTGCGTCCAACGCCATGATTTTTCTCCAACCTGCTTGTTGATTCGAGCCTATCCGTGCAGGTTTACAGACAGGTTCGTGAAACGGCTCCCGCCGCATAGTTAGTGTGCGAGCAGTCTTTTGGGGGCTAATTTCCCGTCATCTCGCACTTCGCCGACGCCAAGGAACGACCCCTCCTGATCAGCGATGCGCACCATACCACTCTGGGGACCATTTGGCACTACCACTGGTTGGCCCTGTCGAATGTAAAAAGTAGCGGCCTCGGATATCACCAAACGCGGCAAATCTGGCAAACAGGCCTCTATTGGCAACAGAAAACGGTCTAGATCAGGCTCGGATCCCTGTTCCCTGACGGCGGTCAGTTGTTCAGGCGTCACACACTGCTCAAGATCAAAAGGCCCTGACTGAAAACGTCTCAGAGCGCCGACATGGGCGGGCACCCCCAACGCTGCACCGAGATCCTCGGCGAGTGTGCGGATATAGGTGCCCTTGCTACACACCACCTCTACCTTCACTTCCGCGCGTTCGCCTGGCTCAAAGGCGTGCACTGTAAACTGGTGAATCGACACTGTTCTCGGTGCCCGCTCCAACTGCTGGCCGGCACGAGCACGCTTGTAAAGCGGCTGCCCGTCTACTTTTAGAGCTGAGTACATCGGTGGAATCTGCTGAATGACCCCTGTTAAAGCCGGCAGCGCATGAGTCACTGCCTCTAAGCTGACATGAGCAGCGGAGGACACAGAAACCGTCTCGCCATCTGCGTCGGCGGTGCTGGTGCCCACACCGAGTATGAACGTGCTGAAGTAGCCCTTGTCGGCATCGAGTAAAAACTGGGAGAACTTGGTTGCCTCACCAAAACACAAGGGCAGGACGCCCGTCGCTAAAGGATCCAGACTCCCGGTATGGCCCGCCTTGGCGGCGCTGTACAGACGCTTGGTATGTTGCAGAGCGGCATTCGATGACAATCCCGAGGGCTTGTCGAGCACCAACACACCATCAATCGGTCGACCCTTACGCCGGCGTGCCATGATTACTCGGAGGGTTTAAGGGGGTCAGACTCTGCGTCGCTCTCGGCGTGAAATTTCGCGTCCGCACGCCGCACTTCACGAAGCAGGCTCTCCATATCTCGCCCGCGACCCACGCTCTCATCGAAGCGAAAACTGATGCGCGGCACTGTCCTCATGGACGAACTCTTGGCAAGCTCAGATCGCAAAAAGCCCGAGACCTTAGACAGAACGCCGCTGATTTCACTCCGCTCGGCCTCAGACACGTCACTCATCAGAGTAAAGAAAACCCGCGCATGGGAAAGGTCTCGACTGACCTCCACGCCCGTCAGATTGACCTGCTGAACCCGGGGATCCCGCACAGTGGTCTGTAGCAGGCGCGCCAACTCTTCATGCAAAAAATGACTGACCCGCTGGGTCCGTTCAAACTCTCTGCCCATGGCCGCGATATTCAGAGGCTTCTGGCAATTTCGTTGACGTCAAACACCTCGATCAGGTCACCGACCTTCACATCCGTATAGTTTTTGACACCAATACCGCACTCCGTGCCGTTACGCACTTCATTTGCGTCGTCCTTGAAGCGCCGCAGTGATTCCAGTTCCCCTTCATAGATGACGACATTATCTCGTAAGACCCGAATAGGCTTCGACCTAAACACAGTGCCTTCTATGACCATACAGCCCGCAATGAGGCCAAATTTGGGGGAACGGAAGGTATCACGCACTTCGGCAATACCCACAATTTCCTCGCGTAACTCGGGAGACAACATGCCTGACAACGCCGCGCGGACGTCATCAATCAAGTCGTAGATCACGTTGTAGTAACGAATCTCAATGCCTTCATTTTCAGCCATGGTGCGGGCTTTACTGTCTGCCCGCGCATTGAAGCCAATAATGATTGCCGAGCTGGTCATCGCCAAACTGATGTCTGTCTCCGAGATGCCACCCACCCCGCCGGATACGATGTTGACCTTGACCTCGTCATTGCCGAGATCTGCCAGCGCACCCTGAAGCGCCTCGAAGGAGCCGCGAACATCGGCTTTTATAATCAGGTTCAGCGTTTCTACAGAACCCGCCGTCATGGTCTCAAACATGTTGTCGAGCTTGGCGGCCTGCTGTCTGGCGAGTTTGGAAGAGCGCATTTTCTCCTGGCGGAAATCGGCGACTTCTCGCGCCTTCTTCTCGCTCTCAACGGCGACCACCGGATCGCCCGCGTCGGGGGTGCCATCCAATCCCAGAACCTCAACCGGTATGCTGGGCCCCGCCTCTTTGATTTGCTGTCCGTTCTCGTCCAGCATGGCGCGAACACGCCCATACTGCAGACCCGCCAACACGATGTCGCCCTGCTTGAGCGTGCCTTGCTGGATCAGTAGCGAGGCAACCGCACCGCGACCCTTGTCGAGCCGGGATTCAATCACGATACCTGATGCGGGAACATCGGATGGTGCCGTCAGCTCCAGCAACTCCGACTGGAGGAGTAGGGATTCCAATAATTCATCCACACCCTGCCCGGTATGCGCCGAAACCGGGATGAATTGCGTGTCCCCCCCCCAGTCCTCGGGTATGACGTCCTTGGCAGCCAGTTCGTTTTTCACCCGCTCGGGGTCGGCTCCTTCTTTATCGATCTTGTTGACCGCAACAACGATTGGCACCTCAGCGGCGCGCGCATGCTGAATCGCTTCCTCTGTTTGCGGCATCACACCGTCGTCAGCCGCAACGACCAGAATGACAATGTCGGTAGATTTCGCTCCGCGAGCGCGCATCGCAGTAAAGGCCGCGTGTCCCGGCGTGTCCAGGAAAGTGATCATGCCTTTATCGGTCTTCACGTGATATGCACCAATGTGTTGCGTGATACCACCTGCCTCACCACTGGCTACGCGTGACTCCCGAATGTAATCCAGCAACGAAGTTTTGCCGTGATCAACATGACCCATCACGGTCACTACCGGTGCCCTGGGCTCCGGCGTACCTTCCTGATTGGCCAGCGTTTCCTCGAGTCGCTCCTCGACCTCCTCAGCACTCTTCAACACCACGCGATGACCAAGCTCCTCAACGACCAAGGTCGCCGTGTCCTGATCCAGCATTTGATTGATATTCGCCATTACCCCGAGGTTCATTAACTCCTTGATGACCTCTCCTGCTTTGACAGCCATTTGCTGCGCCAGATCGCCCACGGTGATGTTCTCGGGGATGTTGACGTCATAAATGATCTTTTCTGTTGGCTGCTCGAAGGCATGCTGGTTGGGCTCGTCCTGCAGCTTTTTCCGCCGCCCGCCGCGACGCCTGGCGACACCCGCCTCGGCAGCTTCGAGGTCATTAATGGAGAGATTATGACCACGCTGCTTGCCGCGGGCGCCCGGCACAGCCCCGCGCTCCAGTCGTCCCCTCCCGGGGCGACGCCGCAATTCGTCTCTGGCGGGAGCGGCAGTGTCCTTGGTGGGCGCCGCGTGCAACCGCTTGGGCTTTCGCTCCTGATCTTTATTCGTCGTCTGCCCTGCAACCTCCTGGGCCTGCCGCGCTTCTTCCTCTGCTCGCGCCTTTGCGGCGGCCTCGAGCTCGAGTTGTCGTGCCTGCTCCTCGGCCTTGCGTCGGGCCGCAGCGCGCTGGCGAAGCAGTTCGGGATCGTCACTGTCTGACTGGCCGGCATCAGCTGGCGCGGCCTCTACAGATGGCTCAGGTGCAGTCGCTTCAGCAGCAGGTGTGACGCCTACCTCCGCCTCCGGGGTGGCCTCCAGCTCGGGTTCAGCAACAGGCTCAGCGACATCCTCGCGCTTCACGTAGGTGCGCTTCTTGCGCACTTCGACATTCACAGTTCGTTTGCCCGCACCGCCGGCGCGAAGCGTGCTGACCGACTTGCGCTTCAGCGTGATCTTTTTCGGCGCGCCTGAACGCTCGCCATGACTCTGCTTGAGGTGAGTCAACAAGGTCTGCTTGTCTTCTTCCGAGACCCCCTCGTCAGCTGCTGTGTGTGGCAGTCCAGCGTCCTTCATTTGGGAGAGCAGCCGATCGACTGATGCCCCTACTGTCTCTGCCAGCTGCTCTACCGTCACTTGTGCCATGTGTCTCTCCTTAACCGCTCAGTTTCCAGAAGTCTCTACTCGCCCAGTGTCGTCAGGCGGTGGCTTCCTCCTCAGCGAACCAAGGGGCGCGTGCGGTCATAATGAGCTCCGCAGCACGCTCGTCTGTCATATCGTCAATGTCTAGCAGGTCATCCACACCCTGCTCGGCGAGGTCTTCCATCGTCACTATGCCGCGGCTGGCCAGAACGTAAGCGAGGTGCTTGTCCATGCCCTCCATGGTCAAGAGATCCTCTGCAGGCTCATTGGCATCGAGCTCCTCTTCAGATGCGATCGCCAGAGTGAGCAGCGCATCTTTGGCGCGCGCCCGAAGCTCCTCAGAAATCTCCTCGTCAAACCCCTCGATAGCAAGCATCTCCTCCAGCGGGACATAAGCAATTTCTTCGAGGGTGGAAAATCCTTCCTCAACGAGCACCATGGCGATGTCCTCGTCTATATCCAGCGTGGTCATAAAGCGCTCAATCACCTCTCCCGCTTCAGCCTCTTGCTTTTCGATCGCCTCATCGACGCTCATCACGTTGATGATCCACCCGGTCAAGTCCGAGGCCAATCGAACATTCTGCCCGCCCCGCCCGATTGCCTGAGCCAGGTTATCCTCGGCAACAGCCACCTCCATGGTGGTGTTGTCTTCGTCGACAACAATTGACTCGACCTCAGCAGGCGACATCGCGTTAATAACAAGCTGTGCCGCGTTGTCATCCCACAGGATGATATCCACCCGCTCGTTATCCAGTTCGTTCGAGACAGCCTGCACACGCGAACCACGCATGCCGACGCACGCGCCCACTGGATCAATCCGTTGGTCGCCTGTCTTAACCGCAATTTTGGCCCGAGAGCCCGGGTCTCGCGCCGCCGCCCTGATCTGGATTACGCCCTCTGATATCTCGGGGACTTCGATCTTGAAGAGCTCCACGAGCATTTCCTGGCAAGCGCGGGAAAGAATCAATTGTGGCCCACGCGATTCCGTATTGATCTCGGTGAGAATGGCTCGCACGCGGTCATTGATACGAAAGGTTTCTCTGCCAACCAGCTCATCTCGCGGCAGGAGCCCTTCAGCATTGTTACCCAAATCGACGATGATATTGTCTCGGGTGACCTTCTTGACCGTACCCGCCAATAACTCACCCTCGCGGCCACGATATTCATCAACAATCTGTGCCCTCTCGGCGTCGCGCACTCGCTGGACGATGACCTGCTTTGCGGTCTGCGCCGCAATGCGACCAAAATCCACGTTCTCTACCGTCTCTTCGTGGTAGTCACCGGGCTGCAACGCGGTATTCACCTCAGCCGCTTCCTCGGTGGTGAACTGGGTACCCAGCAGTGCCAACTCACTGTCGGGTACAACGAGCCAACGCCTTGTCGTCACGTAGTCACCAGACTCTCGGTCAATGACCACCAGAATGTCTGCTTCCTCGTCGTAACGTTTTTTCGTCGCTGTCGCCAACGCCAACTCGATCGCCTCGAAGATAATGTCTTCCGATACGCCTTTTTCCGCGGATACTGCCTCGGCAACCATCAAGATTTCTTTATTCATCGTCTCGCTCTCACGCTTCTGGGCAAGCTGTCACACCAACCGCCCTCAAGTTGTTCACCTTTCAATTCTTTCCCTGATTGATATCCAATCTGGGGAACGCCCTCGCCCGATCGATAGATCGCAGGGGCAAACTAAAGGGCTCGTCGTCGACAACAATGACAATCGACTCACCGTCAGCCGAACCCAAGGTTCCCTTGAACCGGCGTCTGCCCTCTATCGGCAACCTCAACCGCACATCCAGCAACTCGCCCACATAGGGAGCGTAGTGGTCTGCATGAAACAACAGCCTGTCTACACCCGGCGAGGACACCTCAAGGGTGTATTCACCATTGATGGGGTCCTCCACGTCGAGCACCCCGCTAACCTGGTGGCTCACTCGCGCGCAATCATCCACCGTCACGCCCGCGTCAGCCTCTATATAAAGACGCACCGTCGGCCGCCTTCCCGGAGAAATCAGCTCGATTCCCCACAGTGAGAAGCCCATATCCTCCACTGTCGGCCGCAATAGTTGCGTCAGCAGCGCTTCCTTGCCCGACATGTCCCTTCCTCCGGCCCCTTTATTGCGGCCACAAAAAAGCCCCAAAAGGGGCTTCCGAGGCGATGACCAGCGAGCAACAGGCTGCCATCGAATTGGTAGCGGGGGCCGGATTTGAACCGACGACCTTCGGGTTATGAGCCCGACGAGCTACCAGGCTGCTCCACCCCGCATCAATACTCCCAGTGATCGCCCCCTTTTTAGCAGAAGCCCTTTTCAGGGTGTCTGCAGGCGTCACAGTGGTGCAAGCACCACAAACAGAGGCGGCGGAGTATAGGAACGGAGGCCACTGCCGTCAACCCGCAAAAGCCGGCGACTCGTGCGGTGGTCTCGCTACGGGGTATTGCGGCGATTGGCAAACTGACGCCTCAGGGGCAAAGTTGACGGCACCACATGATATCTGCGCATCAACGGCGTAACCTTCAACAATGGGACTGTCGGAGGACGTCGATGATCAAACTAGGGGGTGTTGCTGCAGCTGCAGGGATCCTGTCTCGCCTCAAAGTCACCACAGCGGACGAGGTCGCGACGGACCTCAGGCACCGCGACGAGGGGCTGGCGCAACAGGTTCTGGACGAGATGCTGCCGTTTGAGCGCTTGGCGCAAGCAGACAGCCGCAGCCTGCA
>WTHO01000018.1 GCA_011523115.1 Halieaceae bacterium
CCCCCTTATCGCGGATACGGGTCAGGGTGCGGGCGAGATCAGGTTGCTGTAGTAGCGTGCCCGGCGCAGGCGCGCTGTAACCACCTTGCAGGTAGATACGTTTGGCCTCTTCGTTTTTGGCGAGGCGCTCAGCGCGAGCGTTTAGGCTCATGTGCAAAGCCAGCGGCGTATCAAACCCTTTTTTGGCGAGATCGATCGCGGGCTGAATCACTTCCTTTAGGGAGAGCTTGCCGTAGCGCTCCTGCGCATGAATCAGACCTGCGACGGTGCCGGGCACCCCGGCCGCTTGATGGGAGAAGTAGGCCTTGGCTTGATCGACCGACCCATCCTCCTTCAGGAACATATCGCGGGTCGCCGCGGCGGGCGCTGTCTCTCGGTAGTCGATAAAAATTTGCTCATCCGTCTCGGCCAGATGGATCAGCATGAAGCCACCACCACCGATGTTGCCGGCCCGGGGCAGCGTGACCGCCAGGGCAAAGCCCGTCGCCACCGCTGCATCAACGGCGTTGCCGCCCTGCTTGAGCATGTCGAGGCCGATGTCACCGGCGAGCTTTTCGGGGCTCACCACCATGCCTGCCTTGCCATAGGTGGGAAGGTAGCGGTTCTGGTAGTCGATGATCGGCGCATCTGCTGCCGGCATGGGTGGCAGGCTACTCTGCGCGGCAACTCGGGGAATATTGCTCGCGGTTGTGAACATAAAGAGGGTCACGAGCGCGAGGGTTGAGCGGTTAATCATGGCGTTGGCTAACATGGTGCTTCCTGAGTCTTGAGCCCTGTTTGGCGATCAATCACTGGGGTGTATACGCAGCCCGCGCCAAAAAGGTGCGTGAGGCTACCACAGCCTCTCGCCTCATGGGCAGGCACCTGCGCTACACTTTCCACACTTTTTGACCTTTTGAGATGCGATGCGTTTCAGCGATCACAGACGTCAGTACACGCTGGGCGGCCTCCGCCGGGCAGACCTCGCGGAGGAGCCCGTCGCGCAGTTTGTGGCGTGGCAGGAGCAGGCGATTGCGGCCGGTCTCGCAGATCCCACTGCCTGCGTGCTGGCCACCCAGCAACCCGACCAGAGGTTGCGCCAGCGAATGGTACTGATGAAGGGCGTCGATGCCCACGGCTTGGTGTTCTACACCAACTACCAGAGCGGCAAAGCGGCTGCGCTCGATGAGTGTGATCAGGCCTCGATGCTGTTCCCGTGGAATGAACTTGACCGGCAGGTGTCGATAAGCGGCACCGTTGAGCGCGCCAGTGAGGAAGAATCCGATGCGTACTTTGCGTCGCGCCCCCGTGACAGTCAGTTGGGGGCTTGGGCGTCGGCACAGAGTCAGGCGATAGAGAGTCGGGAGGCTCTGATGCAGCAACTCAGTGAGGTCACTGCCCGCTTTGGTGCTGGCGATATTCCCAGGCCCCCGCATTGGGGCGGTTACCGGTTGGTGCCTGTGAGCTGGGAGTTCTGGCAGGGTGGAGAGAGCCGACTGCACGACCGTTTTCGATACACCCGGGACGATGGCGAGAGCTGGCAGGTGACGCGGCTGCAGCCATAGGGGGCGTCTTGAGCCCTAGATAGCCCGGCGGCTGAAGTAGTGGGGCAGTTTCGGTAGGCCCAGAAGTTGTCGCCGAATCAAATCGAGGCCCGCCGCCGCGACCAGTTTTTGAAACATGGCGCGGTCGGTGGGGAGCACGGTCTGCAGCGTATGCATGTCATCGGCCGTGCCCCAAGCGAGCCACACGGTGCCGACCGGTTTCTCCTCAGTGCCGCCATCGGGGCCAGCGATACCCGAGACGGCCACGCCAATATCGGCCCCGGATCGCTCGAGCGCACCGCTTAGCATTTGCCGCACCACGGGTTCACTCACGGCGCCCTCGGATTCCAGCGTCTGCTGGTCAACCCCCAAGATTGAGTGCTTGATAGAGTTGGCATACGTCACGAAGCCTGCCTCAAAGACTGCTGACGAGCCGGGCTCTGCCGTCATCATGGCGGCGATCAGGCCGCCGGTGCAGGATTCCGCCGTGACCATCTTCTTGCCTTGCTCGCGAAGCACCTGTTGCAGCGCGCCCGCCAGCGTCATGTCGTCCTCGCCAATGATGTGGTCCCCGATCAGACGCTCCAGGGTCTGACGGCACTGGTCCACCTCAACGGATTCAGAATCAGCGGACAGTTTGATTTCCAGCTGCGGCATACCCGCGCGGAATCCCAGCGTCACGCTCTCCGGCCAGGGCTCGGCGTCTTCGTCGAGTCTGGCCTGGGCGGTGGATTCACCGATGCCAAAGGTTTGCAGCCGGACACGATGGCTTTGCCCGCCGCCTATCGCCGCAACGATGCGCTCACACACCTCCGGTAGCATGGCGCGCAGTTCGCCAGGCACGCCGGGCGTTGTCAAAATGAGGGTACCGCCGAGTTCAATCGCAAAGCCCACGGCGCTACCTCTGGGGTTAGCAATAATGCTCGCCCCTGCCGGTAGCCAGGCCTGTTTCAGATTCGCTTCGTTGGGCTCGATGCCGCGCGCGGCGCACCATTCGCGCACGTGCCTGTCGGCTTCGGGGTGCAGCACGAGTTCGGTCCCCGCCGCTGCGGCCACCAGCTCAGCGGTCAGGTCATCCTGAGTAGGGCCGAGACCCCCGTTCATGATCAGTATGCGCGCGACGCCCGCGGCGCGCTCAAGCGCTCTGATCAGCCGTGTGCGGTCGTCCCCCAACGTGACTTTTTCCACGACTGAATGGCCATATGCCGACAGCGACTGAGCAATCATCGATGAATTACTGTCCACGGTGTCGCCGCTCATGAGCTCGTCACCGGTAAGCAGTAAGTGAATGTCAGTGTGAGTCATCAAAAAATAGGGGGGTGGTTGAGAGACGCTGAGCGCAAAGGATAGCGATTCTGTGAAAGGTCCCCGGGCGGTGGCGAGTCACGCGTCGGATGCGGCGCTGTCGGGCGCGGCATTGGTGTCTTCGTCATGTGCCGGCGGGTTGTTTTCCGGTTTGGGCTCTTTCGGTGGTTTCAGTCCGCAGCCGTCAACCAAAGAGAACTGTGCCAGGAAGTCCTGGTCTGCCGGCGCGCCGACAAACTCCACCTCAACGCTCTGCAAAAGCTGAAAGCGGCGAGTGGTGCTGGTCAGGCTCATCGTCCATTTATCGAAGCTGAATTTTTCGCTGTCCGGCCGCAAATCCACCAAACCCTCGAGCCCGGTGTCGGTGAGTTTCACGGTGAAGCCCGAGCTGCTGATGTGGCTCACGGTACCGGAGAACCGGGTTTGGCCGCTCGCCTTGAGTTTATCGAGGTATTTCGCCACGAGGCGACGATCTGCGGCAGCGACGGCCTCTCGACTGCGCGCCATCGCGCGGGTGATCTCGGGCAGCTGTTCCAACGGGTAGCGGGCGGTCGTATCACCGGATAAACAGCCAGCAATCTGAAGGTGCACAAAAAAATCGAGCGCCTTGCGCAGCGGTGAGGTGAAGTTGGTGTAGGCGGCGGTGGCAAGCCCCATATGGGGCCCCGGCTGATCGCTGAGCAGAGCGCGTGACAAAAGCCGGTTGACCATCTCTCTCAGTGGCAGGGTGTGCTCACCCTGGCCCAAGTCTGCGAGCACCGCCCGGTAGCCCTCCAGTGTATCCAAAGCAGTGTCTTTGAGGTCGGCCCGGTGCTTCTCCAGAAAAACTTTAGCCTCCTCCAAGCGATCGGTGCGAAATCCCTGATGCACCACAAAGGGCCCCGGGGCACCCTGATCACGAAGAAACTCGGCGGCACATTTATTGGCGGCGATCATGCACTCCTCAACCAGATGCTGTGAAGCGAGTTTCTCGTAGCTGTCGATCTCGGCGATTTGTTTGTCATCCCCCAGCATCCACCGATACTCGCGACGCTCCTCCATCACCAGCTCGCGTTGCTCGCGTCGCTCGCGCAGCGTTCGATACACCTGCACCAGCGCCTCTAAGGGGTTGGCATGCGCAATCAAATCGTCGCTGTTGCCCGTGACGTAGCGATCGACCGCCGCGTAGGCCAGCTTTGCGCGAGAGCGAACAACCGCCCTATGGAAGGCGAAGCTCTCGATCTCTCCTGAATCCAGCACCTGCATCTGGCAGACGATGGCTGGCCGGGGGGTGTCCTCTGCCAGCGCGCAGAGGCCCTGGGTAATCGCTTCAGGCAACATCGGGGTGACGTCGCCATGAAAGTAAACCGAGGCGCCGCGCTGGGCGAGCAGGCTCGGCAGATTCTCCACGCCCGCGAGATAAGCGGTGGGGTCAGCAACTGCAACCGAGAGCTGCCAACCGTTGGTAGTCACTTCTGCATGGAGCGCATCATCTATGTCCACGGTGCGAGCGGCGTCGATCGACACGAAGGACAGCCCCGTCAAATCGAGCCGTGAGCTATCTTCGAGCGGATTTTGTGCTGACGCGGCGTCAATCAGGGGCTGGGCGGACTTTTCAGTCCAGGCCTCGGCCAGGCCAGCGCGTGCAGCGCAATACTGGTTTTCAACGCCGGGCGTCTGATCATCACCCAAACGCGAGAGCACCTTTGCCGAGGGTTTGCCATCTTTGATGGGGTGTCGCAGCAGCGCGCAGGTCGCCAGGTCTCCCGGGGAGACACCGTTGCGAGCATGGGGAGGAATAAACAGCCAGCGCGATAAACCTGCCAGATCCGGCACCACAAACACGGCTTTGCCCTTTTGCACGATCTGTCCAACGAACTGATCCAGGCTCGTCTCGATCAGGCGTTCCACCTCCGCCACGGTGCGCCCCGGTTTTTCTGCCTTCCCTTTTTTTGTCATCGCCGGTCGGATGCAAATCGCCACTTTGTCACCGGGCAGGACTTTGAGCATTTCGTCCGGCGGGATAAAAATCTCGCGGCCATCAGCGGTGACGGCAAAGCCGTAACGATGCTGGGTTCCTTTGACGGTGGCATCGACGCGCTCATTCTGTGCCTCGAGCTCCTCCCGGAGGCCCTTGAGCTGCGCCATCGCATTGCGATCGAGCATAGCCGGTATCGGCTCCTGATATGTCCAAGCCGGGCACGCCATGGGCCATCGCCGGCCTGATGTCGTCCCGTGTAAACCCGCGATGCTATCGAACTTCGCGGGCGCTGTCAGAAAAGACTGTTTCGCCCTTTTTGCGTTAAGTCGTTGACAGCGTTGCGCCACACCGGTTTACTGAAGGTGCCCGAAATTTGGAGAGTAGGACACCGTCTGTGCCCAATCGAGCTGGCCTGTCGAGGCCGCTAGAGCAGACTTTTCATGGCGCCACGCCAGCGTCCCGGATCTCGCACCCCAAAATTTTGCCTAAACTGCCCGTGGCATGTGCCTTATGCGGCGCGACGCCGCGTGCCCACGCTTTACTTTTTACTTTGGCTCCCGAGGAGGATTCATGCCGTTGACTGCAGCCGAGACCCACGAAGTCACTCAGCTCGAAACTGCAAACCGGAAGATTTACGTCTTGGATACCAACGTGCTGTTGCATGACCCCACTGCGGTGACAGCCTTCGCCGAGCATCACGTGGTGATCCCCATGACTGTCCTCGAAGAACTCGACCACATCAAGGATCGACGCGACAAAAGCGTGAGCCGCGAAGCGCGGATAGCGATTCAACTCATAGACAAAGTGGTGGGCGGTGCGTCGCCTCGCGAGATACAGAGCGGAGTGGAAATCCCGGGTTCCAATCTTGATGAGCACCGGTTGGGTACGCTGGCCATCTTTCCCGATCAGTTGATTGCCGATGACGCTGAGGTGCCCTTCCTTAATACCAACGAAGATCAGGCCAACGACAACCGTATCATCAACGTGGCCCTGCGCTTGAGTGCTGATTTCCCCGGCGCATTTGTGTGTCTCGTGACGAAAGACATCAATATGCGCATCAAAGCGAAAGGCTCAGGGCTGAAGCATGTGGAGGATTATCGGCACGACCGCGTGCTCGATGACATCGATCTGCTTTCCACCGGCTATGAGTGCTTTGCGGGGGACTTTTGGTCAAGCATCGAACAGGTCGACACGGTGCGCGAAGGGAGCCTCACCTTACATCGCATTCCGCGCTCCGAACTGCCCCACGCGTACCCGAATCAGTTTGTCTACGATGAGCAGGATTTCATTGCCTATGTGGATCAGGTGGATGATCAGTACGTCTATCTGGCGGTCGACAGCCGCGATCACCTGATGAACCAACGCTTCTGGGGGCTTGCGCCGCGCAATCTGGAGCAGGCCATGGCGATGCGGCTGCTCGACAGTGAAGATGTCGACATGACGGTGCTGACGGGTCCTGCGGGCTCCGGCAAAACCCTGCTGGCGCTGGCCTACGGATTGCACGCGATACTCGAGCAGCGCAAGTACAACAAGTTGATTGTGGCGCGCTCCACGCCGCCGATCGCCGAGGAAATCGGTTTTCTGCCCGGTACCGAGGAAGAAAAAATGGCGCCCTGGCTGGCTGCCTTTGACGATAATCTGGAGATACTCCACGGCGCGGATGAGTGCTCGAATGGCAGCATCGAGTACGTGAAGGAGCGCGCCAACATTCAGTTCAAGTCATTGAACTTTATGCGCGGGAGGTCCTTCAACGGCGCTTACATTGTGATTGATGAGGCGCAGGGGCTGACACAGTTTCAGCTGAAGTCGATTATCAGCCGGGTGGGTGCGGACTCAAAGCTGGTTGTTTTGGGCAACCTTGCCCAGATCGACAACAAATATATCTCCCCACTGACATCAGGCCTGACGTATCTGGTCGAGAAGATCAAGCAATACCCTCATGCCGGTGTCATGCATGTCAACGGGATTGTGCGGTCTCGCCTGGCAGCGTTTGCCGAAGAGAATTTGTAATCGGCGTACCGGTGGAGAGGAGCGGGCTGACGAAGTATGCCGGGTAAAAGCAGTGCCGACGGGTTGCCCAGTGATACGGGTCAGCGAATCTGGCGCTCCACTGTCTCGCTGGGGTTAGCAAAGAGCAGGAACTCGAGCCGAAGCTCAATTTTCCAGGCGCCCTCGCGGTCGAAGTAGGGCTCGTCGATACGCCAGTTATAGCTGGGCTCGATCTCCCAAAACAGGTAGTCCCTGACTGCCTGCCTGCGCAGTCTCATGCCTACGCGGTAGTTTTTAACATAGGCATAGGGCTCCGTCTGGCCTTCAGCGCCGACATAGACCCAGGTGGCGCCGACCCTGCCGCTGTCACCCTGCCAGCCTCTGGCGTAGGAAAAATTGGTCGACCACTCGTTACCCTCGGTTTCCTCTCCGTAGAGCATGCGCGTGTAGGCGCGCAATAGCTGGCGGTCGCCGAGCGCCTTGTCCAGAACAAAACGGGAGGTGCCATAGGCACCATCACCGAGATCGTAAATAAAACGCTGGGTGAATCGGAAATTCAAATCCTCGGCGAAGGCATTTTCATAAACGTATTTGACCCCGGGTTTGGGGCCCGAGCTACCAAAGCCGACGGTGAGGTCAAACCGATGCTTGCTGACTTCCCGTGGTCCCACCTGATACTGGAGCCCGATGCGGTCCTCTGCGCGGTCTTCTGCACCTTCACTACCAAAGCCATCCATATCCTCGCCGCGAAACACCAGGTCCAATCGTTTGGAAATTTGCGGCAGGCTGACCTTTCCACCCAGACGAAGCTTGAACTCGTTATCGAGGCGTTGGTCCCAGTCATAGATGGTCCGCAGTCGGAGTCGGGACTCGGCCTGTTCAAGGTCGCGCTCGTCGTTTCCGAAAAAATTATCGACCCATTGGGTCATCTCGTTCGCCTTCAGCGCGGCGTATTCCTGCCCCGAATCAATCCAACCCTCGTCTTCGGGCTCTATTACCTCGTCGGCGATGACTTCGTCGCCGCCGGTTAAGTCGCTGGATTGTGTTTCGAGCGAGGCTTCCGGGGCGGAACCCGCGTCCTCGTTTGCGTCGTCGCTTTGCGCCGCCAAGGGGCCTGTAGCAAGGCCCACTATCAGGGCTAAAACGAAGTCAACAAAACGTGTTGTGCGCTGCCGTCGCAGGGTCATGAAAGGTGTCCAGAACCGAAAGATAAAGCCAACGCTAGGTTACACTACCGTCATGGAATCTGTAATGACTGCCTTACAGGCAATTCTGCCGCAGCATCTGCTATCGAGGCTCGTGGGTCGACTCGCCCAGCTTGAGCAACCAGTGTGGTTAAAGAATGCACTGATACGCGCGTTCATGTCTCGATACGAGATTGATCTCACTGAGGCGACCTGTTCATCGGCGGAAGATTTTCCGCATTTCAACGCTTTTTTTACCCGATCGCTTCGAGAGGGCATGAGGCCATTGGCCGCAAGCCAGTGGTGTCACCCCGCCGACGGTGTGCTCAGCCAGCGAGGTGCCATCGCGGCCTCCGAGTTGTTGCAGGCCAAGGGGCGTAGCTACAGCGTGCAGCAGTTACTGGCAGGCACTGCGGAGGAGGCGGATCGTTACGCCCATGGGAGCTTTGCGACGACCTATCTCTCGCCGAGGGATTATCACCGAGTACACATGCCCATCCGCGGACATCTGGTCAAAACACGATACGTCCCGGGCGATCTGTTTTCTGTCAATGCTGCGACAGTGGACAGGGTCGATGGCTTGTTGGCGCGCAACGAGCGCTTGGTTTGCTTTTTTGAAACCGAGCGCGGTGGTGTGGCGGTGGTGCTCGTCGGTGCCATGATTGTTGCGGGTATCGCTACGGTGTGGGGTGGACGCGAGCAGCCGGGCGGAGGCGAGATACGAGAGCAGACGTGGGCAGCTAATGAGGCACCACTGCTGGAGCAGGGGCAGGAGGTGGGGCGCTTTTTTCTGGGTTCAACGGTTGTGTTGGTGACCGAGGCGTCAGATCTGCTCTGGGCGAATGCGGCAGGCGATGCGGTCACCGTTCGCTCTGCGCTCGCCTAGCACCGCCATCTCTGTTCAATGTGGACGCAGTCAGTCGTCCTGACTGAGACTCGCAACGATCTGTTGATAGCTTTGAAACCGCTCGCCTGAGATGACCCCTTGGGTCACCGCGTGCTGCAAGGCGCAATCCGGTTCATCGCCATGCTGGCAGTCGCGGAACCGGCACTGCCCCAGATAGGGCCAGAACTCCCTGAACCCCTGTGCCACCGCCCCAGCCGTCACATGGCTGAGACCAAAGTCCCTTACGCCGGGCGAGTCGATCAGTCTTCCTCCCTCCGGCAAATGAAAAAGCTCCGCAGTTGTGGTCGTGTGGCGGCCTTTGTCAGCGACCTCCGACAGTGCGCCGATCCTGATAGAGGCGTGGGGTAGGAGTCGCTGGATAAGGGAGGATTTGCCGACGCCGGATTGGCCGACCAACACCAG
>WTHO01000205.1 GCA_011523115.1 Halieaceae bacterium
TTGATGATGCGGCCCCACCGGGCTTTGGTCATGCCTCGGACACATGCCTTACTGAGTCGGTACAAGGCGGTCAGATTAGTATCAATAACGGACTGCCATTCATCATCTTTCATCCGCATGATGATGTTGTCTTGGGTGATCCCTGCGTTGTTGACCAGCACCAACGGATCGCCTAGATCAGCCCTGATGTCTGCCAACAAGGCATCGATGCTGGTTGCATCCGTAACATTGAGCACACGCCCGCGACCGTCTCGTGATGACAGGGCGTCATTGATTGTGTCTGCTCCCTGTTCGGAGGTCGCTGTCCCTACGACAATCAACCCTGCATCGGCGAGCACGCCTGCGATCGCGGCGCCGATACCTCGACTCGCGCCGGTGACCAAGGCAACTTTGCGCGATTCCTCACTCACACCGTGCACTCCTTTACTGTATTGGTCAGCGCCACGGGATCCTCCAGGGCGATGCAACTGACATCGCGATTAATGCGCTTCACTAGGCCGGTCAGCACCTTACCCGGGCCGCATTCTAGAAATTGAACACAGCCCGCTTGTAACAGCGTCATCACGCACTGCGTCCACATGACGGGCTCCGACACCTGCCTCACCAACAATCTGCGAATCTCTGTCGCCTTGCGGTGGGGTTGTGCGTCCACGTTACTGATAACCGGTATTTGCGCATCCAAGAGCTCAACGTCCTGAAAAGCTTCAGCCATTACCGATGCCGCGGGCTGCATCAATGGTGTGTGAAAAGGCGCACTCACGGGCAAAGGTAGTACTCGCTTAGCGCCCGCTTCTTTCATAAAGGCAGCCGCTGCGGACACAGCTGCCGCGTGACCCGCGATCACGACCTGCCCCGGCGAGTTGTAGTTGACTGCGCCGACATAGGCGTCATCGTCACAATGGGTGACACAAACTTCGTCGATTACGGCGTCGCTTAACCCGAGCACCGCCGCCATCGCCCCCTCTCCAGCGGGCACCGCGCCTTGCATTGCTCTCCCCCGAGTTTGCACCAGCTTGGCCGCATCGTGGAGAGACAGCGAACCGGCAACAACGAGGGCGGAATACTCACCTAAACTGTGGCCCGCCACGAACTCTGGTTGACTCCCGCCAGCAGAGCTCCAGCAGCGGTGCAACGCAACGCTGGCCGTCAGTATCGCTGGCTGGGTAAACTCTGTGAGTGTCAGTTGCTCCTCGGGTCCGTTACTGACAAGGTCCCAAAGGTCGTAGCCCAGCGCTGCACTCGCCTCCTCGAACGTTTCGCCCACACAGGGGAACTCTCCAGCCGCTTGAGCCAGCATGCCAACTGACTGAGATCCCTGCCCGGGAAAAAGAAAGGCGTAACCCGACAAAAACGATTACTCGTCGTCGCCAGTATCCACTACTTTCTTACCGCGATAAAAACCATCGGCGCTCACATGGTGCCGCCGTCGGGTCTCGCCCGATGTTTCGTCTACGGTCAACGTGGGCCCCCCGATCGCATCATGGGCTCTGCGCATACCACGCTTTGAGCGAGTCTTACGATTTTGCTGAACAGCCATTTCGGCCTCCTATCAATGTAAAGGTATGGCTCAACTTCAATCGCGTCTCGCCATCTGTTATTGATTCCTGATTTGTACGTTCAACGCCCGCGTCAGTTCTTTAACTGCTCTAACACACCAAACGGGCTGTCTGCTTGAGCGCTTACCTCTGTCACCTCGTCAGACGAGGCATTGAGTGGCTCGAGTGCCGCGAATTGTTCTCTGGTTTTGCATTCGGTCTCGTGCGTTGGGAAGCTTGGCAAAGCAAGCAGTATCTCCTCTTCAACGATGTCCCTCAAAACCGCCTCATCAGCGACGAGGAGCGGTTCGTAGAATGCCGGCAATGATGCCGCTTCGTCGTCAGTCCACACACAGGCCATGGTTGACGACGTGCTCAGTGGAACAGACACCTCGCCCAAACACCTTTGGCACTGCATGGTCAATGTCGCCTTAACTTCCGCGGCGACGACACTGCGTGAATTCTCGTCGCGGCGCAGCGAAAACGAAGCCATCAGCGGTTCAGCCAATGCGACGCCGGCCTCATCCAGCCTGGGCAACTCTCCGGGTGCTACAGTACCTGAAACAGTTGCCCCACGAGCCGCCAGACCGCGAAGGTCAAGCTGTTTTGGCAGCGTCGCAGTTTTCATGGGCGCGGATCATACGGATGGGTTTCTGGCCTGTCAAAGCGATCGTTCCCGGCAGATGCACACTGTGGTTCGGTAGTGACATTTCACCAAATTTGAGTCCGAGATATGGAAATTGTGCTGGCATCAACCTCCCCTTATCGTCGTAACCTGATGCGGCGGCTGGGCCTTCCCTTCCAGTGCGTTGCGCCAGAGGTAGACGAATACGTGGAAGCCGGGGAAGAACCCGAGCGCAGAGCGATCAGATTAGCCCGGCTCAAGGCGCAATCTGCTGCTTCGACAAGGCTCAGCTCACCTAGTCTGTGCATTGGTTCCGACCAAGTCGCATGTCTTGGGGACAGACTGCTCAGAAAGCCGGGTACTTACGAGCGGGCGGCCGAGCAGCTTGCCGCTGCCTCGGGCAATCTTTTGAAGTTCTGGACGGGCGTATGCGTTGCCTCCGATTCGGGGGCTTTGTGGAGCCGACTTGTTGCTTGCGAAGTCCAGATGCGTGAACTCAGCTCAGACGAAATCGAGCACTACGTCGCTATTGATCGCCCACTTGACTGTGCGGGCAGCTTTAAGTGGGAAGCTTTGGGCATCAGTCTGTTCGAGTTTGTGCGATCGCCAGACCCCACGGCCCTAGAGGGGCTCCCGTTGATTGCGCTGTGCGACTTATTACGTCAGGCTGGGGTTTCACTACCGAGGGCCGCGCAGGCGCGCCAGAACTGACTCCAGTTCCTTATCGATCGGACAATCCAGCTCATAGTGCTCACCAGAAAGCTCGAATGATATCGATTTAGCATGTAAAAACAGTCTTTTAAGTTCGATGCTTTGCGTCAATGCTTCGGATTTGTCGGACAAGTATTTCGACTCCCCCAATATGGGGTGTCCAACGTGCTGAACATGGACGCGGATTTGATGAGTCCGCCCCGAGATCGGTTTGACCTCAAGCAGTGAGGCCTGCTGGAATCTTTCAATGACCTTGAACTCGGTTCGGGAGCGCTTCCCATTGGGGGACACCCTCACCATTCGCTCCCCGGACGGCGCATGCGCCTTTGCAAGAGGCGCGGAAACGCTTTTTTGATAGGCGGGCCACTTACCCGCCGTGCAGGCCCAGTAGACCTTATCCACCTCATTCACCCGCAATTGGGCGTGAAGCTCTCTTAGTACCCGGGCATTTTTGGCTATCAGTACCAGTCCCGATGTATCTCGGTCGAGGCGGTGCACTAGCTCAAGGTACCGCTGCTGTGGATACATCACTCTGAGTGACTCGATTAAACCGAGCCTGACGCCGCTACCACCATGCACCGCCATCCCGGGCGGCTTATTGATAACCAACAGTTCTGAATTATCGAGCAGAACAGCGTTACGCAGTCGCTTCTCCCAAGCGCTCGAAGGCTTACTTGTGGCGGGGGACTCGCCCACCGACAGTGGGGGTACGCGGACTACATCAGTCGCCTGAACACGATAGTCCACCTTACTGCGCCCTTTATTGACCCTGACCTCGCCCTTCCGAATCGCGCGATAAATGCGGGTTTTGGGCACGCCCGATGTATTTCGAAGCAGGTAATTGTCGAGCCTTTGACCACTCTCCTCCTCGCTGACCTCCAGAAACCGGACCCCGTTTTGGCTCAGATCGTTCATTTGACAGCTTATTTCTTCACACTTTCTATTCGTTGAATCCAAGATTTCATAATGCTATCTTGCGCCGGTCGGTCAAATGGTGACCAAGCGTACCCTTCAGTCGAAGCCCATGGGGCCCTGGGGAAGACGTATTACTCGCCACCCGCGACAGCATGCTGTGGCTTCGAGTGTTCCCGCTCGTACCGAGCCGACAAAAGATTTGAGAGTCTACCGCGTTCAGCCGCTCCGGCACTAATCGCCGTCAGAGCAGGTCTCGGTAGATGTTTTGAAACCCGCGACACAAGATGGCGCGGTGCTGATTGCGAAACCGGTGCTTACATGAACGAGGCGCCAGGTGAACCGGGACATTGGAGCGTCGTACGCTACCCGGTGAGATATACCCGCTATTAAAGGTGGGAGCGCAAGTCGAGGGATAAACCTATCCCCGCACCGCCCAGTTGTATCGCCAACTGGACATTGTTATGAAAAAAATGCTGATTAACGCCACGCAACCTGAAGAGGTGCGTGTCGCGATGGTGGACGGCCAGCGCCTTTACGATCTGGATATCGAAAACCGTCAGCGTGTGCAAACCAAGGCCAACGTCTACAAAGCGAAGGTCACGCGAGTCGAACCTAGCCTTGAGGCTGCCTTCGTTGATTTTGGTGCTGACCGTCACGGCTTCTTGCCGCTGAAAGAAATCTCCCCTGAGTATTACCGCAGCCGCGCCCCTGAAAACGAGGGCAAAACTCGTATCAAGGACGTTTTGAAGGAAGGCACGGAAGTGATCGTTCAGGTGGACAAGGAAGAGCGTGGCACCAAAGGGGCAGCGCTGACCACCTACATCAGTCTTGCAGGCCGATACATGGTGCTTATGCCCAATAATCCCAAAGCGGGCGGTATTTCGCGACGCATTGAAGGGGAAGACCGCTCAGACCTGAAAGACTCGCTCGCGCAACTCAATCTTCCTGATGGCATGGGCGTCATCATTCGAACAGCCGGAGTTGGCCGTTCCGCCGAGGAGCTCCAATGGGATCTGGACTACTTATTACAACTGTGGGGCTCGATATCCCAGGCCAGCGAGGAAAGCAAAGCCCCTGTCCTGATCTATCAAGAGAGCGACGTGATCATAAGAGCTGTGCGCGACTACTTGCGCGATGACATCGATCAAGTACTGATTGATGACTCGGCGGCGTACCAGAGAGCGGCAGACTTCGTGGGCATGGTGATGCCGCGATACGCCAACAGACTCAAGCTCTACGAAGACCCACTCGCACTCTTCAACCGATTCCAAATCGAAGGCCAAATAGAAACCGCGTTTCAGCGCGAGGTCCGTCTTCCCTCGGGAGGCTCCATCGTGCTCGACCCGACAGAGGCTTTGGTTTCTATCGACATAAACTCGGCAAGAGCGACCAAAGGCGGCGACATCGAGCAAACGGCGCTGCAAACGAATTTAGAGGCGGCGGAAGAAATCGCGCGTCAATTAAGGCTGAGGGACATGGGTGGATTGGTCGTGATTGACTTCATTGACATGTCCTCCAATCGCAACCAAAGGGCCGTAGAAAACCGTATTCGTGAGGCATTGGAGCTTGACCGCGCCAGAATTCAAATTGGTCGCATATCTCGCTTTGGGCTACTCGAAATGTCGAGACAGCGACTCAGACCTTCGCTCGGAGAAACGAGCGGTATCGTCTGCCCTCGCTGCACGGGCCAAGGCACAATTCGCGACACCAAATCACTGGCTTTGGCGATCCTGAGGCTGATTCAAGAGGAGGCGGCGAAAGACCGAACAGGCGAAGTGCAGGCGGTCGTGCCAGTTGACGTATCGGCGTTCTTGCTCAACGAGAAGCGCTCAGACATTAACGAGATCGAGTCGCGAAGTGGCGTTCGGATAGTGGTTGTCGCCAGCCCCTACCTTGATACACCGCATTTTGAAGTCAGACGATTACGGGATGACGAGATTGATCAATCCAGAAGACTGAGCTTCGATATCGACTTGCCCTCGGCCGCGGAGCCCTCGACGGATTCGGCCACCGAAACACCGGTGTCGGCGCCGGAGGCGTTGGTAAGGGGCGTCACACCCGACGCACCCGCCCCCGATGCGCCATCTGAAAAGGAAAAAGAACCGCAGCAGAAGAAAAAGCCGCAGAGGCGGCGTGACGCTCAAAAGCCTCGCAACAAGCAACCCGAACCTACGGGGCTGCTGGCTAAATTGTGGTCTGCGCTGTTCGGTGGCAGCAACGACACCCAACCTGACGAAAAAAGCCAGGCACGCGAGGGAAAGACTGGGCAAAGCCGCCGCCGATCCCGTAACCGGTCTGGCAATCGTCAGCGGGATGATCGCAACAAGTCAGAGGGCAACCGTCAGCGCGACCGCGGGGACAGAGATCGCCGGGGCAATGGACGCCGGAGAAAGCCTGAGAATACTGAATCTCCGGCTGGTGAACAGCCCGATAGCGGGCAGCAGTCCGGTTTGGAGCAGAGCGAGAACGATGAGCAACCCAAGCGCTCTCGCCGCAGGCGAGGCAGGCGCGGCGGACAGCGGCACAGTGATTCAGCAACGAATCAGACGAGCGAGACCGCCTCGACCAATGAATCAGACGATGCCGCTGTGGAATCTGATCAAGGCAATCATCGCAGACGTCCTGCAGAGAAGAGAAACGAAGGTCGGCGCCGGCGCCAGCGACAAAGCGTGGAAGTCGATAGTGAAGTGACGTCTGCTCAACCAACTGCCAATACCGACTCCGAGGTGAGCGACAATCATCAAGCTGCCACCGAGGCCCCAGCCGAACCGGTGGAGATAGCTTCGTCGGAGGCGCTGAGCGCAGCGTTTACGGAATCGGATTCTTCAACGGCGTCAGACCAGGTTGTCGAGGAGCAGGCGCAAGCGGAGTTGCATCCATCATCAGTTGTCGAAGCCATCGAAACAGCGAAAACCGAGGCTGCCAAGGCGATGGTTACTGAGACCGCGCAAGAAAGCGACGAATCAGAGGGAGACGATGGGTCGGTTTCAGACCAACCCGCTGCGCAACCAGCCCTCGGTATCACGGCAGCAGGGCGCGCCGTAAACGACCCTCGGATTTCCCCCAAGCCGATTACTGACACGCCGGTTACAACCGAACAGGGCCAATTGTTTTGGCAACCTGAGGCGCCGCCGGTGACGGTGGTTGAGAGAGACGTGCAGCGCGCCAGTAATGATCCCAGGGGTCCTCGCGCAACAGGCTCCTGATAAAGTCTTGATAGAAGCGCGCGCAACGATATAATGCGCGCGATTTTCCGGGGTAACCCGGCACGGTTATGGTGGGCTGGCTGAGTGGTCGAAAGCGGCGGTCTTGAAAACCGTTGAACCGAGAGGTTCCCGGGGTTCGAATCCCTGGCCCACCGCCATTACACAGCTTGCTGAGCTCAAGTAGCGCATCAAAGTAGCGAGAAGGGGCCCGGCGGCCCCTTTTTTCTGCCCGAGGCCCATCTGAGCTCTCATTTGGAGCGAGAGCGCCCCAAAACTGTTAGACCTCCCTAAAGAGTGTTTCGGAGACCTTTTTCTGCGGCTCTAACAAAGCTTCGTCGAAGGCAGACAGCTCATATCCCACATACAGGGGCGGTCTCGCAGGATACCCATGTGCTTGCTCCAGCTTCTGGAGCACGCCCGGCGCGGAGTAATAAACGTTGCTGGCATGCGCGAGCATGGTCGCGAAACCGAGTGGGTTCTCTTGTTCTATTTCCCGCAGCGCGCCCTCCCGCTCCTCTCTGGATTGCTCGACAAAGGCTTCTGACAACAAAGCTAGCAGATCGTGTGTGCTAGCCAATGCGCCGACCTCATTCAGTTCGGCATCAAAAAGTTCGGCCAAATTCAGGTCGCGAATAGTCGGCCAATCGGGCGGCGGTTGAAAAAGTGCGTCTAATACGGCTTCAATTTTCGACGTCATGGAGATCACCCCCCTCTTATCAGACATAGGACTTTGCGATATGCGTGCCGACCCGGAGCGCCAAGGCTTGAATAGTAGCCGTTGGATTTACCGCAGCTGCACTGGTGAACAGGCTACCGTCCGCAATGAACAGATTTTTAATGTCGTGAGTCCTCCCCCACTCGTTTGTCACAAAACGCTTGGGGTCCTCTCCCATTCTTGCCGTGCCCATAAGGTGAAAGCCTGCCCCCTGAAGGAGAGGTATATGACGCACCTCCCCCGCACCCGCACGGCTCAAAATTTCCTCACAGCGCTCCCGGCCCTGCTTGAGCATTTTTTTTGAGTTAGAGCTGACTCTGTAGTGAATTTGCGGCGCCGGGAGTCCTGATGAATCTTCCAGAGCGGGATCCAGCGTCACCCGGTTGTCAGGTTCCGGCAGGTCCTCACAGACAACAGCGATAGAAGCGGTGTGGTTGAACGTCGCGTCAAAACGAGCGCGATGCGCCTTTCCCCACTCCTGTGGCACACCATAACCACCCAGAGCAGTCATCACAGGGCCCAACGACCTCAACATCTGCAGCATATAACCCCGAGTAAAGTCGTTCTCTGCGCGGGTATCACAAAACTGTTTCGATGCAATCGAGCAAGCTGTTACGCCCCTATAGCCATCTAGCGCATCTTCAAAGACCCCAGTGCTGATACCCACCGGGTGAAACATGAGATTCCTTCCCACCATATCCGAACTGTTGGCAAGGCCGTTGGGGTGTTCTGATGTCGCTGAGAGCAAGAGTAGTCTGGGAGTGCCGATACCGTTGCCTGCGAGAACCACCACATCAGCACGTTGCTCCCGCAACTGTCCGTTCAAATCGAGGAACTCCGCTCCCAACACCTGATCACCGCGGGAGATGAGCTTGGTGACTCTGGCGTTAGTGATTAACTGTGCACCGGACTTCAGTGCCTCGGGCCAGTAGGTCACGTCGGTGCTACCCTTTGCTCGCAGTGGGCATCCGAGCTCACACGGCCCGCAGTGGTTGCATATGCCCCTTCCTGCCCCGTGGGCAACCGAGTTGACCTGCACGTCAGCGGGCCACCAGTGCCACCCCAAATCATTGAGTGCAGTAGCAATTTTCTCTGCGCCCAGCCCAATGGGGAGTGGGGGTAGCCGCGGCTTTTTGGAGTCAGGATAAGCTGGATCGCCATTCAAGCCGGCGACGCCAGAGATTGACTCATTCAAGTCATAGAAAGGCTCCAAATCCTGATACCGAATCGGCCAATCGTCGCCGACCCCGTCCAGAGTACGAATAGCGAAATCGGAGGGATGAAATCGAGGGGCATGACAAGACCACATGATCGTACTGCCCCCCACCGCGCTGTACATCAGGGGGTGGATATCGCTTTTCGCGACGTCGATCGGGTAATCCTCGGCACGGTTTCTCACATTCGGATCGGGGTTATATTCTCGCTGCCGCATCAACTCCCACTTGGGGTCGGCCGCCGGGGATTTCGCGTAATCTTCGTACCCGCCCTGCTCCAGGCAGCTCACACTTAAACCCAGCGAAGCCAACCGCCAGCTGATTGCGGC
>WTHO01000230.1 GCA_011523115.1 Halieaceae bacterium
ATGGCGAACTCGCGCCCAGATGGGACGCGGGCATTGGTGCCTTTGATGAAGCCCTTGACTACGGTAATTGCATGAATGACGGGGGCGCCGGCTGCCCTACCGTCGATTGGGGATGGGTCAGCAATCCAGAGAAGGGTTCCGTGCTGCGCGCATCCTGGGCTAGCAACGGTCAGCATGCGGGCGTTTATTTCCAATCCTCGACGCCTCAGGACTTCTCTGCCTACGCCAAGGGCTACCTTGAATTTGATATCAGAACCGTAACCGGGGCCACCGATCTGGTCATGAAAGTCGATTGCGTGTGGCCTTGCAGCTCTGGGGATCAAAGACTTACCGGCCGCGTGACCAGTGAATGGCAGCGCATCAGCGTCCCGATCTCCAGGCTGGTGAGCGGCGGGCTCGAACTCGCCTATGTTGATACTGGCCTTGTGTTCTGGCCAGCGGATCGAGTGGCTGTTGATCTCGAGATCGACAATGTCACTTGGCGAACCTCAGACCCGGTCACAGATACCGGCGGTGATGATTCGGCCACTGACTTTGACCTGAGCGAGCTTACCGGCCCTGTCTCACCAGCGAGTTATGAGGGCTTTACCCTGCTCTGGTCTGACGAATTTTCAGGGACAGCGCTCGATAGTCGCTACTGGAATTACAACATTGGCGACTCGGGTTGGGGAAATAACGAGTGGCAGTACTACCAACGGCAGAACGCATCACTCACTGATGGTCATCTGGTGATCACGGCAAAACGTGAGTCGAAGGGCAATAGCGACTACACCTCCGCGAGAATCAAAACCGAGGGGCAGTTTGATTTCACCTATGGACGAGTAGACATCCGGGCCGCCCTGCCCCGAGGCCAGGGAATATGGCCCGCGCTGTGGGCGTTGGGAAGCAACTTCGGCGATGTCGGCTGGCCATACAGCGGCGAGATCGACATCATGGAAATGATTGGCGGCGCGGGCAGGGAGGACACCGTGCACGGAACGGTGCACTGGAATATCGGCGGGTTGAATAGCCCTTACGCACATACTTACACCGGGGGTGCCTTCACAGGGCAAGACTTCAGCGCAGGCTTCAACGTTTTCAGCATCATTCGAACGAGCGAAAAGATCGAGTGGCGAGTCAATGATACGCCCTACTATCAGTTCAACTTAGACGACACAGCCAGTCTCGCGCCGTTCAAGAAACCATTTTTCCTGATCTTCAACGTTGCAGTGGGCGGTAACTGGCCGGGGTACCCCGATGCGAGCACTGAATTCCCGCAAAGGATGATTGTTGACTATGTCCGGGTTTTCGAGCCTGTGGGTAGTAACCAAAATCAGGACAGTGATGGAGATGGTATTTCAGATGAAGACGAAGCCATCAATGGCACCGATCCCAACAAAGCAGACACTGATGGTGATGGCTTAACAGACGGCGAGGAGGACCAATTAGGCACCAATCCGCTGAACAGCGATACTGACTACGATTCCTTGCCAGATGGCGAGGAAGTGTCTCTCGGCACTGACCCTCTGAGCGACGATTCGGACGGGGACGACGTCACCGACGACGTCGAAATCGAGATCAATACAGACCCCCTCGACGCAGACAGCGATGACGACGGACTACCGGACGGGAAGGAAGTTTCCAGCGGTACCGATCCGCTAGATGCCGATTCAGACGCTGACGGCTTTACTGACGGAGATGAAGTCTCTGCCGGCACCAACCCTCTGGATCCAGAGTCCAACGCCGACCAACTTGCCCGAGGTCGACTGGAAACGCCCGCCGCCGGCTCCCCCATCAGCGGCAAGGGCTTGATATCAGGCTGGCACTGCACCGCGCAGACGATTGAGGTGTCGCTGAACTCCGGCGCCCGTATTCCTGCCGCAACGCGCACAGAACGCGAGGACACGGTTGAGACCTGCGGAGACAGCGACAACGGCTTCGCATTGCTCGTCAATATGGGGAATCTACCCTCAGGTCAGCACCTGGTGAGGGCCTACGCCGATGGCTATCTTTTTGCGGAGCACTCGTTTTCCAGTATTCAACTTTCCGCTGGAAGCTTTATTAGAGATCGCTCTTCGGAGGTCGTGGTGCAGGACTTTCCCACGGCAGGCCGTGAAGTCGTCCTCAGGTGGGAACAAAGCCTACAAAACTTTGTGATTGTCGAAGAAAGAGTCAGCCCATGATTGGGGTCAGGACATCGCCAAAAGTGCGAACACCAATAGACCGCCGCCAGCTACCGCCGCAGTAGGACCGCGCAATTTTGTGGACGACAACCCGGCCCATAGTCCACTCAATATAATAAAGAGCATCCCGGCGGCAAAGATCGTCTGGTAGGTCTTATAAGCAACCGGACCGTGCCCCATGTGCAGCTCAATCATTTTCTTTTGCAGTGAGGGTTCGTTGT
>WTHO01000276.1 GCA_011523115.1 Halieaceae bacterium
GAAGAGCCCTCGGTGATATTGCTGAGCTACCTCGCGGGCGGTGAAGATATCGAGTTTGGTGGTGAGCGCTACAGCGTGGCGGCCGGTGACACGTTTGTATGGGACAGTTCGCAAGCGACGACTTTTGAGGTCTATGAGTCACTGCACAAAGTCGCGCTGGCCATGCCCTCACGGTTGCTCAGTCACAGCGCGCTCTCGGCGCTGGATCAAATGCCCCGAAAATTCGATCCCTCCTCGGGGAGTCGGTTTTTGCTCAATAACCTGATCAGGGCTGTCGCGGACCGCGATTTTGACGATGCCGAGGTTGAGGCGGAGACGATTCTTGATGCGGTGAATGCGTTCGTTTTGGGTGCGCGGCCCGGGGAGCCGCAGACCGACAGGAGCCTTCGTGAGCGGCAACGTCACGACATTTTGCGTTACATCGATCAACATCTGTCGGATCCTGCGCTGAGCGTGACCCAGATTGCAAACGTGCACAGGATCTCCAAGCGCTACCTGCACTGGCTGTTTCGCGATCAGTCGGTGACTGTTAACGAGCTCATCATTCTCAAGCGTTTAGCCGGTTGCGAACGAGATCTATCCAGCGTGAAGGGGGCGCACCTTCAGGTGAGTCAGATCGCTTACGCTTGGGGCTTCTCTAATATTTCGCACTTCAGCAAGCGATACCGCGCGCGCTACGGAGAAGCCCCCACCGCGACTCGCCGGCGCGCGCTTGAGGTGACGGCCTCGGGTTGAAGAGACTGGTTCGAGCCCCTCTCTCAGTGGCTTGAGTTGCCGTGCTCGCCGATAAGCGCCGTAATTGATGCCGCGTTCAGAATTTCGATCCAGTAGCCGTCGGGGTCCTTGATAAAAGCGAGCCCCTTCATTGAGCCGTCCTGAGGCCTTTTCACGAACTCTACCCCCAACTGCTCGAAACGCTCACAGGCGGCGTCCACATCGGGCACGGTAATCCCGATGTGCCCGAATCCGCGCGGGTCGGTGTTGCCGTCGTGGTAGCCCTCGAAGCTGTCATCGTTTTCTGTCCCCCAGTTGTGGGTCAGTTCCAGCAGTGCGCTTTGCTGGAAAGTAAATTCCGACCGCGCTACCGGGTCTTCCGGTAAGGCCTGACCCGGGTGGTTTGAGGGGTACCCTAAAAAATAGAGTGAGAAAGCCATCTCCGCAAAATCGACCCGCTGGTATAGCGCCATGCCGAGCACTTGCTGATAAAAGTCGAGTGAGCGCACGGGGTCTTTTATCCTGATCATGGTTTGATTTAGGACGAATCCTTCAGTTTCAGCGGGCTGATCGGTCATGGCGTTGGCCTGTTGATGTGCGGAGGTACCAAACTAAGCGCGTAATGCGCCGGTGACAAGCAACGTCTTTGCTGACGGTGCAAGGCCGCCGTGCCAGTAGGGCAAACGGCAGCGAAGCGATGGTCGATGCCTTTTGAGATACGCCCGAATGCGTTAGCGTAGCCATAGAGATCAATAAGGAGACTCCCCATGAGCGAAGGATCTTTGGCATTTAATCCCGAGTTTGATCCAGATGGAGCAGAGGGTGGTGTCGATACCAATTTGCTTCCCTGGCTACCCTTGGCAGGTGTCTCGGGGTTCTCACTGAAGCCACTCCGGGCCAGCATGGAAAGCGGCATGTTCAGTGTGATTGTGCGGCTCGAAAAGGGCGCGGTGCTCGAGCGTTTGCTATCGCTGTCGGGTATGGATCTGCTGGTGCTCTCCGGCGCGCTGGACTACGCCGACGAGAGTGGCGAAAGCCATCTTGAGCCGGGAATCTGGGGATATCTCTCTGCCAATACTTGTATGCAGCGTTTGGAAGCGGCTGAGGAGACGGAGTTGTTGGTGAACTGCTACGGCGCCTTCGCCATGTTGACGCCGGATCACCAGGTGCAGCGACTGGTCACCAGTGCCGACATCAGGCAAATGGCGCTGCAATCGGGTATCAATATGGTGCCCAACACACTGGCTGAGTGCATGGTCGAGCGCGAGCCGTACACGGGCGAGGGAGCGCCATTGGCGATTGCAGGAAAGAACTCGGGGCATTTGGTTGCCAGCGTTACGACGGCGTCCCCGGATACGTTTCAGCACCCTTACTTCATAGACTGTCGTGCGGTGCCGTGGGTGGTGAACCCCGACCTGCCTGATATTGGCTTAAAGGTGTTGCGCGTTAGCCAGGAGACCGGATTTATCTCGCTCATGGTGCGCCATAACGGTGTGGCTGCGCCGCACAACCACATTGGCGGCTCCGATTTTCTGGTGCTTGAGGGGGCCTTGGGTGTGCGCGCCGGCCCACCAGAGGGGTATGGCCCGGGCACCTGGTTCTACGAGCCCTCCGGGGCACGACATGACGC
>WTHO01000020.1 GCA_011523115.1 Halieaceae bacterium
TGTTTATCGATTTGATTTGATCGGCCAGATTCACAGCGATACCTCCAGCTCGTCTTCCGTCAATTCAAGATTCACCGTCAGTGTGAAGGTCGTGGCCTGCCCCCCGAACTCAGGCGCCGCTTGAACCGCGTCGAGGTTCGGGTTTTCCAACCAGTCAGACGCATCGAGCTGTCGCATTAAACTCGAGACGCGGTTGTTGGATTCGGCTACACCCTCTATCGATACCACGTTGGCCTTAGTTTCAAGTGACGTGTAAAACACGCCGTCTGGTATCGTTTTCACGAGCTGATCCAGTAGTCTGACGATGACTGGTCGGTTGCCTTGCAACGACTGTATGACCCGCATCCGCTCAATCAACTCATTGCGTTTGCGTTGCAGATCTCTGATTTCGGCAACTTCCTGATCAAGCAAGGCAATTTGCTTGACGAGACGTTGATTGCGGGATTGTTGGTAATCCATCTGACTGTTAACCCACAGATCCCAGATCAATAGGGCGGCAACGGCGCCGCCGAGGGTGGCCAGAAAACTGACCACAAACTGTCGCTTGCGCTCGCGTCGCCGCGCCTCTCGCCATGGAAGGAGGTTGATATTGGCCATCAGCCGGCACTCCTCATGGCAAGGCCGCATGCCACCATCATGGCAGGCGCGTCTTTTGCTAAAGCCTTGGCATTGACACGAGGCCCGACGGACATGCCGGCGAAGGGGTTGGCCACGATGGTGACGGTATTGAGTCGCTCTGCGACCAAAGCATCGAGGCCACTCATCGCGGCCACGCCACCGCAAAGGATGATGCCGTCCAGCTCGGTATATTCACTTGATGAAAAAAAGAACTGCAGCGAGCGGCTCACCTGTTGCACAACCGCCTCACGAAAGGGATTAAGCACATCTTGTTCATATTCCTCGGGCAGTCCGCCCTGCTTTTTGGCCAGACCCGCCTCTTCAAAGGACAGCCCGTACCGGTTCATGATTTCGTCAGTGAGCTGTTTGCCACCAAAAAGCTGTTCGCGGGTATAGACCGACTCGCCACTGTCGAATACCGAAAGCGTTGTCATGCTGGCCCCGATATCGACCATGGCAATGACCTGATTTGATGCGTCGGGCATTTGTGACTGGAGCAACGCCATCGCTCGCTCCATAGCGAGGACCTCGACATCCATCACGGCTGGCGTCAGACCGGCCACCTCGAGTGCATCAACCCGGGATTCAATGGTCTCCCGGCGACAAGCGGCGAGGAGGACATTGACCTGATCACCGCGGCCACCAGTCGGCCCCAATTCCTCAAAATCGAGCGCTACCTCTTCCAGTGGGTAGGGAATGTATTGGTCTGCCTCCACCGCGAGCTGGGCTTCAAGATCCTCCTCCGAGAGACCCGCCGGCATGGCAATGGTTTTTACAATGACAGAAGAACCGGCGACAGCGGCGACGGCTTGACTTGCTTTGGTCTTTGAACGGCTGACAAGGTCGCTGATCAGCGCCCCAACCACTTCGATCTGATTGACGTTTTTCTCAACAACCGCCTCAGCAGGCAGGGGGGACACCGCATAGCTTTCTACCCGGTAATGATCTCCGTCCCGGCGTAGCTCTAGAAGCTTAACGGTGGTCGAGCTGATATCGATACCAAGCGTGCGCGACGCTTTGGCCTGTCCTAATGCTCTCAACACGGTTCAATCCTTTGAGTGTGTCGATGTATCTCCTGATGAGTCAGGAGTCATAGCGTTGCATCATACGCTGGCAAAATGGCCTTATGGCAAACCAAAGTCGGTAAAACGTCACTTTACGACTGCAATAGTGTGAAATCTCCGCAAAAGCCCTGATATCTTTGTAGCGTGGGGACAGTTCTTCAGCTGAGCATTGCTCGTTCAGGACGAGTCGCACACACGCCAAATCGAACTTCCCGGAGAATCCCCAGTGTCAAAAGCGAGACCACTGCTGCTCTACGGCGCCTTGCTGGCCTGCGCTGCGGTGTGGTGGATGGCTGGCCTGTATCTTTACCTGAGCCCCAACCTGCCCGAGGAGAGCGCACTGCGAAACATTACGCTGCGCACTCCGATGCGCGTGCTGAGCCGAGATGGGGCACTCATTGGTCAATTTGGCGAACAAAAACGAAAACCGCTGCAGTTTGAGCAGATCCCACAGAGTTTCATCGACGCTTTGCTGGCGGCAGAGGACGATGGTTTTTTTGAGCACAGTGGTATTGAGCCCCTGAGTCTACTGAGGGCAGTGTCTGAACTGGTGCTGACAGGGAGAAAAGGTAGCGGAGGATCAACGCTGACCATGCAGGTCGCCCGCAACTATTTTCTGACCCTCGACCAAACCTTTCTCAGAAAATTCACCGAAATTC
>WTHO01000242.1 GCA_011523115.1 Halieaceae bacterium
CGTCCGCTGCGACGTCATGCCAATGCCTTGCTGGCTCACTCAGTGGCTCCACCCGAAACGATCAGCGCAACGGCATGACTGGCAATGCCTTCCTCGCGACCCACAAACCCCAGCCGCTCGGTGGTAGTGGCTTTAATGTTGACCTGCTCGTGGCTCACGCGAAGGTCTTCAGCAATGAGCGCCCGCATCTCGGCGATATGTGGGCCCAAGCGCGGCGCCTGAGCGATCACAGTCAGATCAACGTTACCCACTGACCAGCCAGCAGCTGCCAACTGCTCGACCACCGCGCGCAGCAGCTCCCGGCTATCCGCACCGGAGAACGCCTGGTCGGTATCCGGAAAGTGGCGGCCGATGTCTCCTAACCCCGCGGCGCCCAGCAGCGCGTCACACAGCGCGTGCAGGGCGACGTCACCATCAGAGTGCGCCACCAGACCGCGATCATTGGCAATACGGACGCCGCCGAGCATGACATGGTCACCCTCCCCGAAGGCGTGTACGTCGTAGCCGTGACCGATTCGCATCATCTCAATCACTCTCTTCCCGTTCTCAGCATCAAGTCGGCAAAGGCCAGATCGGCTTCAACCGTCACCTTGATGTTGCTCGTTGGACCCTCCAGAACATGCACCGGCTCTCCAGCCCATTCCATTGCCATCGCTTCATCGGTGACCGCCTGCAGCGCCTCCAGACAACGAGCCAAGGCATCTTTCAGGGAGTTCAGCGGGAACAACTGTGGTGTCTGTGCCCGCCATAATGTGCTCCGGTCGATGGTCGCTGTCACGGCGCCGTCCTCATTAACCTGCTTCAGCGTATCGGCCACCGGCGACGCCAGAATAACGCCCTCGTTGAGGGACCGTGCCTCTGCGATCAATGCGCTTAGCGAATCAAGAGACAAACAGGGCCGGGCTGCGTCATGCACCAGAACCCAGTCGTCATCTCCCGCCTGCAGCGCAAGATGCTCCAGACCCGCAAGCACCGAATGCGCTCGCTCAGCACCCCCCGGCACGGTCTGCACCCGCACATCTGAGAGACTCGCGATCGCATCAGCCCGGCGATCCGAGGGGTCCAGCGCCACCACCACCCCGCGCACGTCTGCGCTACCCAGTAAAGCCCGCAGCGTATGCTCTAGTAGCGGCGCCCCGGCGATTTCACGGTACTGCTTGGGAATGTCCCCACCCAGGCGCCGCCCGGAACCCGCAGCAGGCACCACCGCCCACAGGCTATTCATGGCGAATCGGGCTCCTCAATGAACTGGTAGTACACCTCCCCTTCTTTGATGAGCCCAAGGTTCTCGCGCGCGTTCTTCTCGACCGCTTCGTTTCCGTTTTGCAGCGCCATCAACTCGCGCGTCAGTGTGGCATTGCGGTCCGACAGCGTCGCATTCTCGGCCTCGGCCTCCTCCAGTTGACTAGCCAAGCGGTTGGCTTCAGCGAGTCCTCCCTCGGCAAACCATAAGCGGTACTGCAGCAACAGCAGCAGTCCCAGCAGTCCGCCCATCAGCCAGCGCATCAAGCCCTCGTCAAAATATCCCGGCCGGGATACGGCGCGGTCAGGCCGAGCTCTGCCTCAATCCGAAGCAGCCGGTTGTATTTCGCGACGCGGTCAGAGCGACACAGCGAACCGGTTTTGATCTGGCCAGCGCCCGTGCCCACCGCCAAATCGGCGATAGTCGCATCCTCGGTCTCTCCCGACCGATGCGAAATAACCGCGGTATAGCCCGCCGCCTTCGCCATGGCGATGGCATCCAGCGTCTCTGTCAACGAGCCAATCTGGTTGAATTTGATCAGGATCGAGTTGCCGATGCCCTCGTCAATGCCGCGCTTCAAGATTTCAGTATTGGTGACAAACAAGTCATCCCCCACCAGTTGGATACGGTCCCCCAGCTTCTCAGTCAGCACGGCCCAACCCGCCCAATCGGATTCGTCCAAACCGTCCTCGATCGAGACGATCGGATGCTGCTCTGTCAAATCCGCCAGGTAATCGGCGAAACCGGCGCTATCAAAATCCACCCCGTCGCCGCGCAGGTGATACCGGCCGTCGCGGTAAAACTCGGATGCTGCGCAATCCAACGCGAGCGTAATGTCCTCACCAAGGATATAGCCGGCCTTGGAGACCGCCTCTGCGATCACCTCCAGCGCCGCGGCATTGGAGGGCAGATTGGGCGCAAAGCCCCCCTCATCGCCCACAGCAGTCGCCAAACCTTTATCAGACAACACCTTCTTGAGGTGATGAAAAATCTCGGCCCCCATACGTAGCGCATCAGCAAAACTCGCAGCGGACACGGGCTGAATCATGAATTCCTGAATATCGACATTATTATCAGCGTGCTCACCACCGTTGAGGATATTCATCATCGGCACAGGCAGCGTCAGTGCGGTGCAGCCCGCGAGCGAGGCAATATGCTGATAAAGCGGTGTTTTTGCTGACAGGGCAGCCGCCTTGGCCGTGGCAAGCGACACCGCGAGAATCGCATTGGCGCCGAAGTTGGCTTTGTTTTCTGTTCCGTCAGCCTCAATCATTCGACGGTCGACGCCGCTCTGATCGAGGGCATCATGCCCGATCAGCAGTTCTCGAATGGGGCCGTTCGCATGCCCTACCGCAGTCAGTACACCTTTACCCAGGTAGCGCGTCGCGTCGCCGTCACGCAGTTCGAGCGCCTCTCGGGTTCCCGTGCTCGCACCCGAGGGGGCGCAGGCCGTCCCTACGCTGTCATCATCGAGTGTGACTTCGGCCATCACGGTGGGGTTCCCGCGAGAGTCAAGCACTTCAAAAGCGCGCACATCGACGATCTCACTCACACTGACACTCCTCGCTTTCTACAAATTCAGGAAACAGCCAGCCCAGGCTGTGCTTTGACCAGATCATCGACAGCCTTGACCTGTTTTAGAAACGGTTCGAGCTGACCCAAAGGCAGTGCACTGGGACCGTCACACAGCGCTCGGTCCGGGTCGGGATGGGCCTCAAGGAACAGCCCGGCAATGCCTACCGCTATGCCCGCCCGGGCCAAGGTCAGCACCTGTGATCGCCGCCCGCCGGAGGCGGCCGCGCCGGGGTCGCGACGTTGCAATGCGTGGGTCACATCGAAAATCAGGGGGCACCCACCGGTGGCCTCTGACATCACGTCAAAGCCCAGCATATCGACGATCAAATTGTCGTAGCCGAAGTTACTGCCGCGTTCACAGACCAGCAGGCGGTCGTTGCCGCACTCGCGGAACTTCGTCACCACATTGGCCATCTGCTCGGGGCTGAGAAACTGCGGTTTTTTGATGTTGATTGCCGCCGACGTACTCGCCATCGCCTCGATCAGGTCGGTCTGCCGGGCCAGAAAAGCCGGCAGTTGCAGAATATCGCAGACCTCAGCCGCAGGCCCGGCCTGTTCGGGGCTGTGAACATCCGTCAGCACCGGTACCCCATAGGTGGATTTCACCTCAGCCAGAATCTCCAGACCTGACTCAAGACCCGGCCCCCGAAAGGAGTGGATCGACGACCGGTTGGCTTTATCGAATGACGCCTTGAACACAAAGGGAAGGTCGAGTTGCTGACAGACGCGGGCATACTCCGCCGCACTGTCCAGTGCCAACTCTCTGCTCTCCAGAACGTTGATTCCACCAATCAGCACCATTGGGCGATCATTGGCAAAACAACGACCCGCTACCTCAACGGCCTGTTGGGGTCCTCTCACGCAGCATCACCACACTGCCGGGAAACCGCCAACGCCGCTTGAATATAGCTGCTGAAAAGAGGATGCCCCCCCCGCGGCCGCGACTTGAATTCGGGGTGGAACTGGCAAGCCACAAACCAGGGATGGGCAGGCAACTCAATAATCTCAACCAATTCACCATCGAGTGACCAGCCGCTCATTTTCATGCCGGCCTCTTCCAGCCGTGACACGTAATTGCTGTTCACCTCGTAGCGATGACGGTGGCGCTCGCTGATTTCATCGGCACCGTAAATCGCCCGCGTCCTCGTACCTGCGACTAGCTGGCAGGGCTGTGCGCCCAGCCGCATCGTGCCACCCAGATCGGAATCTTCTGAACGTTGCTCAACGGCACCATCAGCCGTCTGCCACTCGGTAATCAGCGCGATAATCGGATGCGGCGTGTCGGCCTGCATCTCTGTCGAGTGCGCGCCCTCGAGGTGACAGACATTACGCGCATACTCGATCAAGGCCATGTGCATCCCAAGACAAATACCCAGAAACGGGATGCCCTGCTCGCGAGCGTATCGAACGGAGTCGATCTTGCCCTGAATACCCCGATCACCGAAGCCCCCTGGAACGAGAATCGCGTCGAGATGTGACAAGAGCCCCACACCCTGCGCCTCTATCTCCTCGGCATCGATGTAGTCGATTTCGACCCGCGTATCGGTCTGCAAGCCAGCGTGATCCAGGGCTTCATTCAGGGATTTGTAGGCATCGACCAGATCGACATACTTGCCCACCATGCCTACACGGACTACTCCCTGTCGCTGGCTGAATTCGCGGCGCACCACATCCTCCCATTCAGACAGATCCGCCGCCGCCTGCTGGAGGCCAAACCGTTCGAGGATATAGTCATCCAGCCCGCTGTCTCGCAAATTGCCCGGGATTTGATAAATCGATTCCGCGTCCATCAACGGAATCACCGCCCGCTCTTCCACGTTAGTGAACAGAGAGATTTTTCGCCGCGCGCCCTCATCCACTTCCACCGAGCATCGGCACAAAAGCACCTCGGGCTGGAGGCCGATGGAGCGCAACTCCTTTACCGAATGCTGCGTGGGCTTGGTTTTGATCTCCCCTGCGGTGGGGATGTAAGGAATGAGCGTCAGATGCATGAGCAGCGCATTGGCACTGCCCAACTCCAGCTTCAATTGTCGCACCGCCTCGAGGAACGGCTGGCTCTCAATGTCACCCGCCGTGCCACCCACTTCGACAACGGCCACTTCAGCGTCACCCGCGCCCGCCACCACCCGGCGCTTGATTTCATCGGTGATGTGGGGAATGACCTGCACCGTGCCGCCGAGATAGTCACCTCGCCGCTCTTTACGCAGCACGGCGTCATAAACCCGGCCCGCCGTGAAGTTATTTGCCCGGCTCATGACGGTGCGCGTGAACCGTTCATAATGACCCAGATCCAAATCGGTCTCGGCGCCATCGTCAGTCACAAACACCTCACCGTGCTGAAACGGGCTCATCGTGCCCGGGTCAACGTTGATGTAAGGATCCAGTTTAAGGAGGGTGACTTTGAGTCCGCGTGCCTCAAGCACAGCGGCGAGGGAGGCGGCGGCAATCCCCTTACCCAGAGAGGACACAACACCACCAGTAACGAACACATATCGCGTCATGGATTCCACCAAAGCGAAAAACTTCCCGGACGCCTATTTTGACGCCTCTCGGGATCGTCTCTCCGATGGACGATCAGTCTAACAGGAAGCCCCCTTGGGCTCAATTCATACGGCGTTAAAAAGACGCCATACCGGACGCAAGCCGCCCTCCGACCCTTCCAGTGCGTCGCTCGTTTCAGGCCCCAGAGGCCCTGCGCACACTAGCCATACGGGTTGATTTTGTGAGGTAAGCACGGGCAGATACGGCCGCCACCACGGCGGTATCCTCAGCTCCTGGCACCAGTGTTTGACCGGTTTTTGGGGTCGATTCAGCGGTGTCACCCGATCCAGTTCGCCGCTCAGCACACATTGAAGCTGAGCACCCCGTCTCAGCCCGGGGCCGGCGATGGCAGGCTCCCAGCGCAACTCGCCCCAGCGGCCGGATAACGCCTCGCCCACCACCAGCGCCTCGGGGAAACCCTCAGCTAGCACCGGATTGCCCGCGCGAATCACCAGCCCCCCCCAGACCCTGAGGGTATGTTCACCCCAGATCAGCTCTGGAGATCGGTCCTGTTTTGCGGTGAGGGCTTGCCGCGCCAATTCGACCAGACGTTTTTGATCAGGGCACTCAATATCGGATTCACCCAGCCACTGATGAATCGCCGCCGCCAACTGGGGCGGATCCAATGCGCCGTCGACTGCCAGCGCCGGCTCGCCCATCACCGTTGCAGTCCGCTCGAGCGGCATCGTGCTGAGGCGCCGCTGAGTCAGCGCCTGGAGCTCGGCAGCGCGCGTCACGGTCTCTCGGTACGCCGGCCAGCGCTCGCCAATCGCGGGCAAGACCACCTGCCTGAGATAGTTTCTGTCTTGCTTCACCTCAAAATTGCTGGGGTCGCGCACGTGCTCGAGACCCGCGGCCTCGACCGCCGCACGGAGTGTTGTTGAAGATACCTGCAGGAACGGTCTGAAAAGGTGCCCCTTACCGCAGCGTCGTTGCTGTGGGATCCCTGCCAAACCGCGGGGGCCCGCCCCCCTCAGCAACCGCAGCAACACCGTCTCCACCTGATCATCGATGTGATGGGCCGTAAACAGCACCTCGTCCTGCTCCAGCACTTGCTCGAAAGCGTTGTAGCGTTCGCGGCGAGCGTCAGCCTCAAGCCCGCGACCGGAGGACAGAACCTCGCAGTCGGCGATCACCAACGGGACCCGTAACGCATCCGCATGTCGCTGGCAAAGTTGACTCCACTCGCCGGCGTCAGGGTGCAGGTGGTGATTCACGTGGATCGCATGAATGGGAGGCGCAGACTGCTCAGCCGCGAGTGCTGACAGCGCATGGAGCAAGGCGACACTGTCAGCACCGCCTGACAGCGCCACCCACCAGCGCGGGGCCGACATCACCGATTCAGGTAAGGAACTCAGGTACTGGCGCATGGGTCGCGCATCGGGCGTTAGTTGCCGTAGGACATCAGCCTTCGGTAGCGCGCCTCAAGCATGGCATCGGTGTCCATCGACGACAGTCGGTCCACCTGCTGCAGTAAGTGCTGCTTTAACCGGGCGGCCATCTCAACAGGGTCGCGATGAGCACCACCGAGTGGCTCCGGAATCGTCGCATCGACGATTCCCAGCTCCTCGAGCTTGGTTGAGGTCACCCCCATCGCCGCCGCCGCATCCGGGGCAAACTCGGAGCTCTTCCAGATGATGTTGGCACACCCCTCCGGTGAGATCACAAAGTAAGTGGCGTACTGCAACATGGCCAGATGGTCACCGACGCCGATCCCCAAAGCACCGCCTGAGGAGCCCTCGCCAATCACGATACAGACCAGAGGCGTCCTGAGCCGCGACATCACGGCAAGATTCTGCGCAATCGCCTCAGAAATTCCCCGCTCCTCGGAATCGATGCCGGGGTAGGCGCCGGGAGTGTCGATGAGCGTAATCACCGGCATCTTGAAACGCTCAGCCATTTCCATGAGGCGCATGGCCTTTCGGTATCCCTCTGGTTTGGGCATCCCGAAATTCCTATAAACCTTGTCTTTTACCGCACGGCCCTTTTCCTGACCGATGACCATCACCGGCTTCCCATCGAGGCGCGCAACGCCTCCGACAATCGCCTTGTCGTCGGCGAAGTGGCGATCACCATGCAGTTCGTCAAATTCGGTAAAGATCTCGGGAATATAATCGAGGGAGTACGGTCTTTGCGGATGGCGCGCCACTCTGACAATGTCCCAGGCGCTGAGGTCGGTGTAAATCTTCTCGGTCAGCGCGGTGGACTTCTCGCGAAGGCGATCAATCTCGTCGGCCAGATTCAGGTCAGCGCCCTCACTGACGCCCTGCAGTTCCTCGATTTTCATCTCGAGTTCCGCGATGGGCTGTTCAAAGTCGAGGTAATTGGGATTCATGACAGGACACCAACCGTCAATGGGGTACGGCAATCATCGGGGTGCGGGAGTCTACAAAGGCCCGCGCCCGACGTCACGCCCACTGTTAAAAAGTCAGGTATATCGTTACCCTGCCGGCCATGACCGCACTGCAGGGCAATATACCTCGATTGATACTCGCTCCGATGGAGGGGGTAGTCGATGCGGTGATGCGCGATCAACTCACCCGACTCGGCGGTTATGAGCGGTGCGTCACTGAGTTTGTCCGCGTATCTCAAACACTCCTCCCCAAGCGCGTTTTTATCCGTTATTCACCCGAGTTACAGCGGGGCGGAGTCACTGCCTCCGGCACCCCCGTTTTTTTACAGCTCCTGGGCTCCGACCCCGAGCTGATGGCCGCCAATGCCGAGCGAGCCGCCCAATTGGGCGCGCCGGGCATCGACCTCAACTTCGGATGCCCCGCCAAAACGGTAAACCGCTCGCAAGGTGGCGCAGCATTATTACGATCACCGGACCTGATCAGATCGATTTGTGAGCGCGTGCGAGAGCGCGTGCCCCACGCGACTCCCGTGACGGCAAAAATCCGTCTGGGGTATGACACTGACGACAACTTTGAGGAGATTCTCGACGCGCTCGCGGCGGTCGCACTTACCGAAGTCACGATCCACGCGCGCACGCGGCGTCAAGGCTATCGCCCCCCAGCGCATTGGCACAGACTCCGCGATGCCCGCAACCGGCTCCCCTTTCCAGTGATCGCAAATGGAGAGCTCTGGACCCCTGGCGACATTGCTCGCTGCGCTGAAGTCAGTGGCAGTAGCGCCTTCATGCTGGGCAGGGGCGCACTGTGCCGTCCTGACTTGGGCGCCGCGATCAAAGCCTATTACCGCGGAGAGGCACCCCCGTCGTTTGACTGGCAGGATGCCCGCGAACTGCTGATTCATTTTTTGGAGCAGAACCGACGTTTGTACGACCCGCGCTATGCGGTCAACCCGGTGAAGCAATGGCTGGTTTATCTGAAAGTCTATTACCCGCAGGCGGCTGCGCTGTTCAGCGCAGTGAAGCGCGTCACTGACGCAGACGAGATGGCTTCAGCGCTATCGCGGGACGAACCGCTGGCGGCAGCCGCGTGATGCACAGGGGCGTCGCCGGCGAAGGCCGGTGCCGTCGTCACTTTACTTGCACACCACATCATGAAAACGATGTGCGACTAATCAGGACGCTACAAACATGACGTCGACAACCACTGGAACCCACGGCGATCTGTGGGGGCACCCCAAAGGGCTCTACATCTGCTTTGGCACCGAGCTTTGGGAGCGCTTCTCCTTTTACGGCATGAAGTACCTGCTGCTTCTTTACCTCACAAAATACCACCTGTTTTCAGACGCGGCCGGATTGGGTGTGCTGGGT
>WTHO01000268.1 GCA_011523115.1 Halieaceae bacterium
GGCAAGGGCGTTGCGAATTTCCAGGCGCTCGTAAAACCGCTGGCCACCGTAAATCCGGTAGGGAATACCCTCGCGCAACAGTGCTTCCTCAAGGACTCGCGATTGAGCATTCGATCGATACAAAATCGCGATGGAGCGACGGGGGTGGCCGTTACTGGACCACTCCTCGGCCTGCTCAACGATGTACCGGGCTTCATCTTGCTCATTGAACCCGGCATATAAGCTGATGGGGTCGCCGCGCTCACCCTCCGTCCAGAGGTTTTTACCCAAACGACCGGCATTACGCGCTATGAGGCCGTTGGCAGCTTCCAGAATCGTTGACGTCGAGCGGTAGTTTTGCTCCAAGCGCACCGTTTCCGTTTGCCTGAAGTCCTCAGAAAAGCGCTGGATATTCTCCACCCGGGCGCCCCGCCAACCGTAGATTGACTGATCGTCATCCCCCACCGCGACGACCGGGATCGTTTGCCCTGCGAGCACTCTCAGCCACGCATACTGGATGGTGTTGGTGTCCTGAAATTCGTCGACCAGAATGGTTTTGAAGCGCTTCTGATAGTGTTGCAGCGTTTCGGGGGATTTTAGCCAGAGCTCGTGGGCCCGCAGTAACAGCTCGGCGAAGTCTACCAAGCCACCCCGTTCACAGGTTTCCTCATAGGCAGCATAAATCCGAACCATCGTCTTGGCGTACAGGTCTCCCTCTGGTGCCTCCACATGCCGCGCGCGCAATCCTTCATCTTTTTGTCCATTAATAAACCATTGCGCCTGCTTCGGTGGCCAACGTGCCTCGTCGAGGTCCAGCTCCCTGCAAATTCGCTTCACGACGCGTAGCTGATCATCGCTATCCAAAATTTGAAACTGCTGGGGCAGGCCGGCCTCTTTCCAATGCGCCTTGAGTAGCCGATGCGCCAAACCGTGGAAAGTCCCTACCCACAGGCCGTGGGTCGGCATTTGCAACATGTCCTCAATACGGCCACGCATCTCACGAGCCGCTTTATTGGTGAAGGTGACGGCCAAGACGGAATGGGCAGAAAACCCCTCGGCCCGAATCAGCCAGGCAATGCGGTGCACCAGCACCCGGGTTTTACCAGAGCCTGCACCCGCCAAGACCAGCAAGTTGCCTGACGACGCAGTAACCGCCTCTCGCTGAGCGGAATTCAGCGGGCTCAATATGTCGGATACGTCCATGTGCGCAGTGTAACGGAATGAGCTTAGCTATCTGAAATAGCATCGCCCCGCGGTGCATGAACGGCGGTTCCCTCCACCCAGATTCGTTGGTATAACGTTGGCAACCGTTGGGTTTTCGTCAGCAAACCACCAACGATCCGGAGTCAGTGATTCCATCACGAGGGCAAGCGCCGCGGCGCCCTGCATAAAAAGGAAAGTGCTCATGAAAACTTCTCTTACTTCACTTCTTTTGGTACTGGCTTCGACATCGGCCTTCTCTGTTCTGGCGTGTGATGTGCCGGTCGCACCACCGACGCCTGACGGGAGTAGCGCGACCCTCGAGGAGATGATTGCCGCGCAAGGCGAGGTCAAAGCGTTCCAAGCCGCCAATGCAGAATATTTGGAGTGCGTAGACGATCAAATGGCGTCCGAGAAAGCAGCCATCGACGAGGGCGACGATAGTGCAGAAGAGCGCTATGCGCTAGCCGCCGCGGACTACAACGCCGCTGTGTCCCGCGAAGAGCAAGTGGCTGCCGATTTCAACACCGCGATCCGGGCCTACAAGGCCGCCAATCCCGATTGAGGGGCCCGCGAGTGGTGATTTGGCTTGCGTTTACGGTGGCGCGGGCAGACCGCTGGAGGTCTGCCGCCACGCGTCACCAGTGGCGGACCGTGTTTGCCATGATAAAAAAGCAGGTGATGAAATTGACGCCGACTATCAGCGTCCGTATCAGCGCCACTTTGTCGGCCTCCTGACTGTCGGATGAGGCCTTTTCACCAAGTGCCTTAGCCCAAATACGCCATAAGTCCATTGTTAGCATCCTCCTTGATTGCTAATAACCTCTGGTTACCGTCTCTGATATTGGCCCGAACCCGGTAATACCGCCCCTCTGGCAGGAGTATCTTAATGCCCAAGTGGTGGTGCGCACTGTTGCCTATTCAGCGTCATCTTGCTCTTTTGGTTTTTGCCAACCCAGGGCTGCGCCCATAGCGACACCCAAGGCGATCCAGACTGGCTCATTTGTCGCGACAAAAACTGCGGCCCCTAACGCTACGCCGACACCGATCCAATCATCGGCCCTCTGGGAGTTCTCGGGGCGTTGATCCACTCGTTACTCCACCGTCACACTTTTAGCGAGATTCCGAGGCTTATCGACATCAGTGCCTC
>WTHO01000283.1 GCA_011523115.1 Halieaceae bacterium
ATCAACTCAGATTTCGTTGAGGCCAATATTACGATGCCGGAGGGCGGCTCTTTTGCTCAATCTGAGCAGGTGATGCAGCGCGTTGTCGATGCCGCTGAGTCGTTGAAGGCTGAGTGGAACCAACGTCCCGAGTATGTGGAGAAGCCCGCCATTGGCAGTATTCTCGGGCGCGCCAACGGCAATGACGTGGAAGTGGTGATTGCCACCGTCTCCGAGGGCGTGGATACCGAGGCGTTTGCGCTAGCACTACGGTCTGATTCGGGCGCATTGAGTGAGGCCAAAGAGATCAGGATGGACTATACGATCCGTGACCCCGGCAAGCCGATTCGCCTGGTGTTGGCCTCGCGGAAAGTGGAAGAGCTGGAGGCGATGGCGGGGGATGTGCGTGAGGCACTCCTGTCTTACCCGGGGGTATTCGACGTTTCAGACAGCTTTGACAGTCCACGGGATGAACTGGTGCTGGAGTTAAAGCCCGCAGCAGAAACCTTGGGGGTGGGTCTCGCCGACGTCGCGAGACAGGTGAGGCAAGCCTTCTATGGTGCGGAGGCGCAGCGTATCCCGCGGGGGCGAGAAGACGTCAAGGTGATGGTCCGGTATCCGATAGAAGATCGGCTGGCGATTGCCAATCTGAGTGATATGTATATTCGCACGCCTAGCGGCGCCGAGGTGCCCTTTGAAGCGGTGGCCACCTATCGCGTTGAGGCGGGATATCAGAAACTCGAGCGCTTGGACAGGCTCCGCACACTTGAGGTAGAGGCGGATGTAGAGGCGGAAGGGCCGCCACCGCGAGCGATTGTCCAATCGGTATTCCGCGACTATCTGCCAAAGTGGCAGCAGCAGTATCCCGATCTATTTGTGAACCTCGACGGCGAGCTGCAGGAAGAAATCGAGTTTCGTGAAGCCACTGTGCGCCTGATGACGTTGGCCATGATGGTGATTTATGCGCTGATGGCGGTCGCTTTCCGTTCCTACTGGCAGCCGGTTCTTATTCTGACAGCGGTACCTTTTGGATTGATGGGCGCTATTTTTGGTCACATGCTTCTGGGCTGGCAGGTCAGCATGTTTTCCATCATGGGTGTGACGGCGTGCGCGGGCGTCGTGGTCAACGACAATCTGGTGTTGATTGATCGAATCAATCGGCTACGCGAGGAGGGTCAAGATGTCATGAGCGCGCTACTACAGGCGGGCGAGGATCGGTTTCGTCCGATCATACTGACTTCTTTAACCACATTTGTTGGCTTGTTACCCATCATGTCGGAAACCAGCGTACAGGCACAATTCCTCATCCCGATGGTGACATCCCTGTCCTTCGGCGTGCTGTTCGCCACAGGCGTGACGTTGATCCTGGTGCCGGCGCTTTATCTGATCGCCGAGGATCTGCAAGCCTTTCGGGGCCGATGGTTGGGCGGCGGCGATGTCAGCTCGAGACTGCCCGGGTCCGCCAGCTAGCGAGAGTGAGCCGTTGGCTTACCGCGCCTTAGGGCCTGCGGCCACAATGGCGTCACTCACATCAAACTGAGCAATGTTTTCCAGAAACAGCGCCGCCAATTGCCCCGCTTGCGCTTCGTAGGCGTCGTCGTCGCCCCAGCCTGCCTTGGGGTCGACATATTGCGGATCCACGCCCGGAATGCTGACCGGGAAATCCAGGTTCAAGCTGGCAATGTGGCGGGTTTCTGCACCAATCAACATACCCTCTTGCGCCGCTTTGACTACCGCGCGCGTTACCGGGATCGGGAAGCGCGAGCCGGTGCCGCCGGGCGCGCCAGAGCCGCCCGTCCAGCCGGTGTTGATGAGGTAAACCTGACTGTCAAAATCTTCGATGCGCTTAATCAACAATTCGGCATAATCGCCCGCCGGTCGGGGCATGAAGGGGGCGCCAAAGCATGTTGAAAAGGTTGGATTGATCCCGGCGGCCGCGCCCACCTCTGTAGACCCCACTCTGGCCGTGTAACCCGACAGAAAATGAAACGCCGCTGCTTCCTTTGACAAAATAGAAATGGGCGGCAGCACACCGAATACGTCACACGTCAGGAAAATAACGCATTTGGGCTCTCCACCCGCATTGCTCTCGGAGCGTTTCTCGACGTGCTCCAGCGGGTAGCAGCAGCGACCGTTTTCCGTCAGCCGCGTATCGCTGTAGTCGGCGTGACCCTGCTCGTCGAGCACCACGTTCTCGATGATCGCTCCCCCGCGAATAGCATCCCAGATCACGGGTTCATTTTCGCGGCTGAGATCGATGGTTTTGGCGTAGCAGCCCCCTTCGATATTGAAAACGGACCCCTTCGACCAGCCGTGCTCGTCATCGCCAATAAGGTAGCGATCAGGGTCCGCTGAGAGCGTAGTTTTGCCCGTGCCGGATAAGCCAAAAAACAGTGTTGTATCCCCATCCTCGCCGATATTCGCGGAGCAGTGCATGGGCATGACATCTTTTTCTGGCAGCAGAAAGTTCTGCACGGAAAACATCGCTTTTTTCATCTCTCCGGCGTAACGCATCCCGGCAATCAGCACCTTGCGTTGACCAAAGTTGATGATGACGGTTGCCTCAGAGTGAGTGCCATCACGTTCCGGGTCGCAGACGAAATCTGCCACGTTGAGTATCTTCCACTCCGGCTTGTGTGCCGGGTTGTAGGTATCGGGACGAATGAACATGTTCCGCCCAAATAACGACTGCCATGCCGTCGCGGTGATGACTTTGACTGGTAGGTAATGATCGTTGTGCTCGCCGACGTGTAGGTGTTGAACCCAAGTCTCGGACTGATTGGCATGCGATTTCACTCGCTCCCACAATGCGTCAAATCGGTCTGCGTCAAATGGTCGATTAACGCCGCCCCAGTCAATGGCTTCTTCACTCGATGGTTCTCTCACCACAAAGCGGTCCGCGGGGGATCGTCCCGTGCGCGCGCCGGTTTCCACGCGCAGCGCGCCGGTGTCAGATAGCACGCCCTCTCCGCGTGCCAATGCCATGTCGATCAAGTCAGGTGAAGATAAGCCGGTATGAATATCCGGGGTCGAAAGGGCAGCTTCGCTCATGTTGGTTTCCGTGCTGAGTACTATGTAATGTGCTGTTAAGCATCTTTTCTCTATTTAATGCGTCTTCGGCATTTTTTAATGCAGCGTACTGCGGATATTATGCGGCGCCAAAACCTCCGGGCCGAACCGATAGACCTCGCCACATAATTCACAGGTCATCGTAATGTCACCTTGCTCGGCAATAATCTCTGCGCGCTCCGATTCCGGTAGCAGCGCTATTGCATCGGCGCTTCGCTCACGACTGCATCGACATTTAAACAAAATGGGGGCGGGTGGGTATACCGTTACGGTTTCCTCCTGATAGAGCTTGAATAACAACTCCTCAGGGGGTAGCCCTAAAAGCTCGTGAGGCCTGAGCGTCTCTGTCAGTATGCAAAGCCTGTTCCATTGTTCTGCACGCAGGTCTGCCTCCGAGATCTGTTCAGGGAGTTGCTGCAGCATCAACCCCGCCCCCTGCTCGCCGTCTGAGGCCAGCCAGAAGCGGGTGCCGAGTTGCTCGCTCTGAGAAAAGTACTGCTCCAGGGCTTCAGCGAGGGACGCGTGTTCCAGAGCAATGATGCCCTGATAGCGTTGGCCCGCGTCCCGTTCGACGGTCAGGACAAGCTGGCCGCCGGCCAGCAGTGTCAGCGGGGTCGCTGCCTCAGAGGCCAGATCGCCTTGAGCAATACCCCGTATATGTCTCTCGCTGGAGCACTCAACCATTACCAATGAAATAGCCTGATCGCTGCGCGCCTGCAGTGTGATGCGTCCCTGGTACTTCAGGTTGTTGCTAATCAGCACTGCGGCGGCGGCAAACTCGCCGAGTAGGCTTCTCAGGGAAGGGCTGTAGACCTGATTGGCGAGCATGTCGCTCAGTGAGTGTCTGATTCGCACACATTCGCCACGCGCGTCCGCCTCGTCAAACAGAAAGCGTTGACTGCTGTCGTCATATGCGTTCATGGCGTGGTGATACCGATGTTAGCGGGGGTGTAGGATAGCGGTATTAACGGACAAGCCCAATCGGATCCTTGAATGTCTGCTATTCGCCTGAGCTACCCACATGAGCTGGATGTTGCAAGCCGGAAGCGCGCACTTGGGCAACTCTCCGATCATCTGACCGAAGTTTTGGGCGCCGACGTATCGGTCACTGAGTGGACACTACAATTCTCAGGCAAGGGCTTTGCCGGGACTGTATCAATGGCGCCACGTCACGTTGAGGGTGAGATAACGCTGGGGCTGATGATGCGCCCCCTTAAGGGCGTCATAGAGAGAGAAATCGAGGCGGGACTCCGACAATACTTGGAGGATCCGTGAGGTTGGGTCGCCGCCTGATTCAGCGCCTGCTGATCTAAGTCTTTAGCTAGCCAGCGCCTTGACGCGGGCGTTCAGGCGACTTTTGTGGCGCGCTGCTTTGTTCTTTTTGATAATGCCGCGGTTCGCCATTCGGTCAATAACCGGCACAGCCGAGTCGAACGCTGCTCGAGCGTTATCCGCGTCGCCTGTGTCCACTGCGGCAATCACTTGCTTGATTTTCGTGCGGACCAACGATCGAAGACTTGCGTTGTGTGCCCGGCGCTTGTCGTTTTGCCGTGCGCGCTTTCGTGCTTGGGGTGAATTCGCCACTCAGGGCCTCCACTGGGGTCAAAAAAGGTCGCGAATCATCTGAGATACGCTCTGTGTTGTCAACCGTGGCACCCGCCCGGGTCAACCGATCTAGGACGTTTTACCGCTTTACCAGCCCAACCAGATCAGAATCCAACCCAGAAGCGCGCAGCCAAGGGAAGCGCCCGCCTTATCGAGCCTGAAAAGGGCATATCCGTATCCGAGCGGAGGTAGTAACAAGGACACCATCCCCCAGGCGTACTCCTCTTGCCACGAGGTAATCAATAGCAATATCCAGCTGATGAGCAATGAGGCCGCGCCCAGTGTCATCAAAAATGAACTTGATGCTTCCATTTGAGCCCTCTGAGAGGTAGTTTGCCGAGCGGTGCGCAGGGTATCAGAAACCTTTTGGCAACGGCACACCAAGCGTTCATTAAAGGTAGCGGCATGATGGAACCTTCGACGACGTCCCCGGAAGACCCTTTCGCAGAAATCAGGCCTTACTCTAATCTTGAGGCGCCGGCGGTGATGGAGCGCCTGACGCAAGATGCCGAGCTCGCTGAAACTGTTGCCCGGTGGCGATTCCCGAGGCTACATGCCGCTCTTCCCGGTCTTGCGACCTTCGCTGGGAGTATTTGGCTTAAAGTGGCCGCAAACCGGCTGGCGACGGTGGAAGATCTGCAAAATTTGATCGCGCCCAATTTGTCGAGGATGATCAAACGAACGTCGCGTTTCTCTGTGAGCGGCATCGACGGGTTGGACCTGAGCCCCGCCCGCGTCTACCTCAGCAACCACCGCGACATTGTGATGGATCCCGCTTACGCCAATTACGCGCTACATCGGGCGGGCGCTACCACACTGGCGATTGCCATTGGTGACAATTTGCTCTCCAAGCCTTGGGTTGCTGATCTGATGCGACTGAACAAAAGTTTCGTCGTGAAACGCAATGTGAGTGGCCCCCGTGCACTGTTGGCTGCGACCAAGCTCTTATCCCAATATATCCGCGACTGTGTTAGCAGCACTCGAAACCCAATCTGGATCGCGCACCGGGAGGGCCGGGCCAAGGACGGGCGTGACCTCACCGAGCCTGCGGTGATCAAAATGCTCGCCCTATCCAGAGCGCGGGGTGAAGCGCCAGAGGCAGTGCTCACTGAGCTCAATATTGTCCCACTGGTGATTTCCTACGAGGTCGATCCCTGCGACGCGCTCAAGGCGGCCGAGCTTGCCGCCGGCGGGGAGTATGTCAAGGCAGAGTTTGAAGATGTGTCCTCTATTGCCCGCGGTATCACGGGCGAAAAAGGCTGCGTTCATCTGCACTTTGGAAAACCATTGCCCGCAAACTTGTCCGTGGAGGGCGTGGTCGCGGCGGTGGACCAACAAATGGCCGAGCACTACAGGCTCTACCAAACAAATCGCTGGGCCTGGGAGTGGTTACATGGTGAGCGCGTGCCGGATGCGATTGTATTTCACGAGGGGTCGACGACAGAGCAGTCGTTTCGGGCTCGCGTCGATAGCGTACCGGATGAGCATCGTCGGTGGCTGTTGACCATGTACGCTAATCCGGTGAGCCGCCGGTTGGCGCTTGATGCCAATGCGAAGGACTCATCATGTGATTGACGAAGGGCTGCAAGCCGAGATTCGTGCTGCGTATCAGAAGTTGACGGAGTCTCTGGATCTGGCGCCCCGATGGGGCCAGCGACAGATGATTGCCGAGGTGGCCAACGCTTTGGCTGACCCCGACGCCGAGACCCCCATCGCAGTGGTCGAGGCCGGAACAGGCACCGGCAAGACGATTGCCTATCTTGTGGCGGCACTGCCAATCGCGCGTGCCCGAGCGAAAAAACTGGTGGTGGCGTCAGCCACCGTGGCGCTGCAGGAACAATTATTGTTTCGTGATCTTCCGGATGTCATGAAGCACAGCGGCCTGAGTTTTGATGCCGCGCTGGCCAAGGGCCGAGGCCGCTATGTGTGTTTGCTGAAACTTGACCATCAGCTGTCTGACCGCGGCGCTGATCCGCTGATACCCCTCTATCCTGACGAGTTTCCGGGTGCAGAGGAGGAGGTGGCCGGACCGATGCTCGATGAGATGATTCAGGCCTTGGGTGACGGCAGCTGGGACGGGGATCTGGACGCCTGGCCCGAGCAGCTGTCAGTGAGCGTTCGCAGGCTAATCACCACAGATCAAAGCCAATGCACTGGCAGGCGCTGTCCCCATATTGCCCAGTGCAGTTTTTTTCGTGCACGCGAAGGATTGGAAGAGGCTGACGTCATCGTCACCAACCACGATCTGGTGCTTTCTGACTTGCGGCTGGGTGGCGGCGTTATCCTGCCCGCGCCCGAAGATAGTCTCTATGTTTTTGATGAGGGCCATCAGCTTCCCGCGAAGTGCCTCAACCAGTTTGCTCTTCGGTTTCATGCGGGCGGGACCCTGCAGGGGCTTCGGGACAGCGAGCGATGGCTGGCAGCGAGCACGGAAGCCTGGGTGGCGCAGGGCTTGGACGAGCGCCTTATTCCCGGCATGACGTCGTTGCTGACCGACCTTATACAGCGTAGCGAAGACGTAGCAGAATTGCTCTGGCACTTACTGCCACCGGATGAGTTCGAGCGAGCAGAGCATCGGTTTCCCCATGGCCGCATTCCAGCGGATCTAGCGGAGCAGGCCGCAGGGCTTGTCGCACAGTGGGGCCAACTGAATCGCGAGGCGACCCGGCTGGAGGCGGCACTGGACAATAATCAGAGCTCGGGCGCCTCCTCTGCCGAGGGCGCCACGGCTAGCACGATGGACCCGGATCTGAATCTCGCCAATGCTCAGGGCTTGGTTGCCAGAGCAGAACAGCAACTTGCGGTCTGGCGCGCCTTTGCCGATGCGCCAGGGGAGGGGCAACCCGGAGACGGATGGGCGCGTTGGTGTCATCACCGTGGCACGCCGCAGACCATCGAGTGTCAGGCGAGCCCGATACTTCCCGGTGAGCTATTGCATGACGCACTTTGGCAGCGCGCCGCGGGCGCCGTGATTACCTCAGCTACCCTGTCTGCGCTCGGCACTTTTGAGCGATTTCGCGAGAGATCAGGTGTCCCGGCCAGCGCGCGATGGAAGCAGGTGGCAAGTCCCTTTGACCCGGGCAGGGCGACATTCTGCGTGCCGGCGATGACCGCTGAACCCGGCAGTCAGGATGCGCATACCCTTGAGTTGATCGAGAAGCTCCCAGCCCTGATAGCAAATGATCAGGGCGTGTTAATACTGTTTACCTCCCGGCGCCAGATGGAGGCTGTGCTTGAGCAAATAGAGCCGGTACTCCCTCATCATGTGTTGGTTCAGGACCGGATGAGTAAGAACCGCTTGCTCAACGAGCACAGGGCGCATATCGATAAGGGCGAGCCCTCCGCAATCTTTGGTTTGGCAAGCTTCTTTGAGGGTATCGATTTGCCGGGCGAGTATTGTCGGCACGTGGTCATCGCCAAGTTGCCTTTTGCGGTGCCGGATGATCCGATTGCGGCAGCACATGCCGAACTTTTGGAAGCGCAGGGACGGGACCCTTTTATGGAGATCAGTGTTCCTGATGCGGCGCAGAAGTTGGTGCAGGCCAGTGGACGGCTGCTACGAACCGAGGAAGACGAAGGTCGAGTCACTCTCATGGACACGCGATTAATCAGCCGACGCTACGGTCGCAGTATCCTCGACAGCTTGCCCGCCTATAAGAGGGAGCTTGGCTGACCGGGCGCCTCGATCTAAACGTGCGCCACGCGCTGATTTGAAGGCGCGGTCTGCACGGCGATGTGGAGAATACTGCAGTCATCGATTCCAGTAGCCGGTCGGAGCGGTAAAAGTACGAGTAGTATGAAAGTATTAAGTTGCTCAATACAGTGTGTAGCCGGATGGCAAAGGGGGTGACAACGTGGAACTGGAAGGTCCCCGGACCGCAATTGCGGCGCAACTGATCGACCTGGAGGCGGCGCTGCGTCAGCTCAATCTGTGGTCGGATGAGCCGCCATCACAGGAAGCGCTGAGTTCAGAGCAGCCGTTTGCTATGGATTCACTTGAGTTTGAGGAGTGGCTGCAGTTTATCTTTCTACCCACTATTTATGATGTGCTGGACTCGGGCAGCGCATTGCCGGAGCGCTGCGCAATTGCCCCGATGGCTGAGGAGACGGTGGGCAAGAGAGCGTTGCCGACGGAGCCCTTGATCTCAACCCTCCGCGAACTCGACCAATTGATCACAAATCTGGAGTAGCGGCAGTCCGCCATAAAAAACCCCGGTCGTAGCCGGGGTCATTATGGTGTTTATCCCGGTTGAGGGTTCAGAACTGCACCCGCTTGGTAAAGCCTCCGTCGACCACCACGTTAGCGCCCGTCGTAAACGCCGAACGGGGACTGGCCAGAAACGCCACGGTATCGGCGATTTCATAGTTGG
>WTHO01000176.1:0-7372 GCA_011523115.1 Halieaceae bacterium
GTCTGATGCTCACCCCGATGCTCGACATCTCGAATTTCAGCTGCGACTGTTCGGACAGCGAGAACGCTTTGCCGGACCCGTGTCGACGATTGCCTGTCACATCGATAACTCCAGAGTGGCTGAGGCCGTGGCAGAGTCCGGGGCTGGCCGGGTTTTACTCGTGGATGGCCGCGGCGATCTCAGCCGATCGCTGCTCGGTGATCGGCTAGCCCAATTGGCCTCTGACAACGGTTGGTCCGGGTTGATCATCATCGGTGCTGTCAGAGACGTTGATGTCATAGATCAAATCGACATCGGTGTTCAGGCGCTGGGTGTCTGCCCTGTAAAAACGCATAAACAAGGCCGGGGAGACAGAGACGTGCGCTTGTTGCTAGGGGCTGTCGAGGTTAAACCGGGTGATTGGCTCTATGCAGATCGCAATGGTGTGCTCGTCAGCGAACATGAGCTGACAGCGTGACCGTCAGTCAAGCCGCATAGAGAGGTCCAGTGCTCTGACGTGCTTGGTCAGTGCGCCAATAGAAATCAGATCCACACCCGTCTCAGCGATTGAGACAAGGGTCTCATCAGTAACGTTACCCGAGGCCTCCAACTCAGCGCGCCCGCGCGCCGCTTTCACTGCTTCGCAGAGCTGTTCCAGAGAGAAGTTGTCCAGCATGATGCGATCTGCGCCAGCCTCCAGCGCCTGATGCAGCTCCTCGGCGGTCTCGACTTCAACCTCTATCAGTTTGCCCGTTGCAGCCCGCCTCGCCGTCGAGATTGCGGCACTGATACTGCCTGCGGCGGCGATATGGTTCTCTTTAATCAGAAAAGCATCGAAGAGGCCAATGCGATGGTTATGGCAACCGCCGCAGGCCACGGCATATTTTTGGGCGAGTCGCAGACCCGGCAAAGTTTTGCGCGTATCGAGCAATTTAACCCCGGTGTGTGCCACGCGCGCTGCGTAGAGACTGGCCGTGGTGGCGGTGCCTGAGAGTAACTGAATGAAATTCAGCGCCGTGCGCTCAGCAGTGAGAAGCGCACGCGCGGGTCCCTGTATGCGGCATAACTCGTCGCCGGCTGATAGCGAGTCACCGTCTGCGAGCCGCCAGTCCAATTGGCAGGCGGGGTCGGTCTGCCGAAATGCCTCGCTCGCGAATGCCATGCCACAGAGGATGCCGGCCTCTCTGGTCATAATGGTGGCGCTCGCCAGCGCACTCGAATCAATGAGACTAGCGGTCAGGTCGCCCGTGCCGACATCCTCGAGTAGTGCACGGGTGACAGTTTCAGTGACGTACTGCGGTGAAATCATGTCGTCGGTTCAATCAGAGTGGTTCGGTTACTTAATATGCCACGCCGTGGGCGCAGGGTCGTTTCAAGGTGCGATAAGATTACCTTGTGATCAAGACTTTGGACCATTGGCAGTTCGAGAACGGCTGGCTCATGCGGGCTCGCCGCGTAGTCTCCCCCAATTGTAACGCCAGGCCGCCTGGGTGCGTGCCCGATCTTATCGTTTTGCACGGTATTTCCCTGCCGCCGGGAGAGTATGGTGGGGGTTATATCGAGGCGCTGTTTACCAACACCCTCGACGCTGATGCGCATCCGTATTTCGCAACGATTGCTGAACTGGAAGTCTCCGCTCATTTTCTGATTGGTCGCGGGGGAGAATTGGTTCAGTTCGTGCCGACGGACCAGCGTGCCTGGCACGCGGGCCTGTCTTGCTGGCGCGGCCGAGAGCAGTGCAATGACTTCAGTATCGGAATAGAACTGGAGGGCTGTGATGATCAGGCGTATGCGGATGAACAATATGATGCCCTGACTGAACTGCTGGCGGCCTTGAAACGGCAATACCCGACGATTGGCGGGGATGCTATCGTTGGGCACAGTGACATCGCACCCGGCCGCAAGACGGACCCCGGCCCTGCCTTTGATTGGTCTCGCTTGAGCCGGATGCGAGACGAGTAAGGAGACGCGCGAGCTTGTCTTATCTGGTTTTCATCATCTCAGTCGGTTTGTTTGCCTTGTTTGGATCGGGCGGCCCGCTCCACAGGGATAGATGGTTTCGTTCGCTTAACGATCGCGTTGACGCCCTCGAATTGGACATGTGGCCGTCGCTCCTGCTGAGGGTATTAGCGCCGGTCCTAGCGCTATGGCTCTCTCTGGCGTTGCTAGATCTGTTTTTTGGGGAGCTAGCGACGGGTCTGGCGGGAGTGGTGGTGCTTTACGTTGCCTGGGGCAGAGGCGATTATCCCACCGACATTGAGCGGTTTCTTGCCCGCGCGAGAGTGGGTGATCTTGAGGGCGCTGATATGCTGCTCAACGAGAGGGCCCGCCAGTCCGACCAGGATGAAGCAGACGGGTTGGCGGGGATGCGCGACTTTGCCTATCGCGGTTATTCGCGATGGTTCCCATCTGTTTTGTATTACTTGATGTTGGGCCCACTCGCTGCGATCACTTATCGTTTGGTGTATTTGGCGAACGAGCGATCTGATGGACGGTTCGAGCCCGCGATGCGCATGCTGGATTGGCTCCCCGCGAGACTGCTTTTGGTCACTTTCTCAGTGCTTGGCGACTTTGAGCATACCCGACGCGCGCTGACCACTGAGGCGTTTGATCAGACTATTTCAACAGACGCCTTGCTCGCCCTTGGCATCGAACGTGCATGGCGGGTGGAGACAGAAGGCCAAGACGAAGCCGAGTCCACCGTTGTGGCGGTGGAAGCGACCCAAAAAGCGATCAATCTCTCCACCGCGGTGTGGGTCGCGGTGGTCTCAGTGATCGCGCTATTTTAGATTTCGTGACGCTGAGGGACTCGCATCACCATGGGTTCGCCCACAGAGGCCGAATTTGATGGCAATCTGAGGTGGCACATACCCAACGCCTCACTTCACCCAATAGTTGTATACAGGTGCCTCAAGAAAGGAGATGGGGGCGGCTCGTCGACCCATTCAGATAGCAACCATCCAGCGATCGCTTCGATTTCGGTAGGTCTACCTTGTTCGACATCGACGCGCATTGATGAGTGGTTCTTCGCTGTTTGACTGCACACCTCAGTGACCCTCGCTGGCAGCGCCTCAGCAATCTGATCGGCGCCTCCGGCCCGGAGCAGCGTCTGGACTTCTCGGGTGAGCCGCTCGGTGTCCTCCGCCAGTGGGGCTGTTAAAAGTGCACCGTTTGTCACCCGGTGAATGGCGGTGAGGGGATTGATAACGGCATTGATGGCAAGCTTCGCCAATAAGGTTGACCGTATTTCACGCTCCCATTGGCAGTTGGGTACGCCTCCCTCCCAGCCGGAGAACCAGCCAGGCGCCTGACCGGTGGGTAGATGAGCTCCCAGATGTGTCTCCCCTGCGCCGGAAGGGATCAATCTGCCGGTTTCATCACGCCGACAGCCAGCTGTCGTTGTGGCCCACACCAGTCTCGCACCATTGATCGCGGGTGCGATGCGCTTCGCTGAAATCATGCCATTACAGAGAATGACGACGGTGCTTTCAGTGGATAGCCGGTGGGTGATGGCGCGTAATGCATCCTCCACTGCCCAGGCTTTGGTACAGACCAACAGATGAACGATGGGTGCATCGGTGCGGTCTTGGGCTTGGCCCAAGGTGAGCTCCTGCTCAAAGTGATGCGGCGTGTCTGGGTCGCCAGCCATGATCAATTGGCGGGTGGGACTCCCATCGTGTCTAGACAAGAGCGTCACGTCGCAGCCTCCTGCCTGAAGCCGACAGGCAAATAACCCGCCGATGGCACCGACACCCAGAACATGCCACTTCATGCGTGCATCTCAGGCTGTGAGGCCCAGTTAGTAGGTTCAGGCGCCTCGAGGGGCGTAAATTGGGTTTGCCACAACGCAGTGACCAGACTGGCGACGCGACGCCCCGCTCGCACCAGCGTGTCGTCGACGGTATCGGCGAAGACAATGTCGATCAATCGATCACGTTCCTTCAAATCCAGTGACCCCGCGGCAATGGCGATGTCAAAGTACCGACTGCCCAGCGCCGCGTACTCCCAGTCAATCGCCATCAGCTGCTTGTCATCACTCAGTAGATTACCCACGGTCAGGTCGTTGTGACAGAAATGTGGCGTGTCACGTTCCAGCAGCGACAGGGCCTCATCTACGTTACGGCCGAGCATGGCGCGTTGCCACGCTCTTTGAGCCGGCGCGGACATGGCGTCGAGATAGGTTTTGATGTCCGCTCTTAGCTGGAGTCTTGGGGCCGCTGACGGCAAAGCGTATATCTGCTTGCAGAGTCGGCCTAATGTTTCGGCGTCGACAGCTGTTTGCGGTTGATGAGCCTTGTGACAGATTGCCACCTCATTCAGCTCATCCACGTAAACCAACTGCGGCGCGAGCCCCGCATCGGCTGCAGCTTGCCATGCAGCGATTTCCTGATGAAATCCTCCCTTCACTGATCGCGTGGACTGCGTTCTGATCCGCCCCAATAGTGGTGTGCGCGCCTCTTCATCTGAGTGAATCTCATAAATGGCGTGCCCGCTGCCCTGTGCGGTTTGAAGACCGAGTCTGGGTGGCGCCTGCAGAGGGAGAGCAAGGTCCCACGCTCGCCATGCGGCGAGTGCTGGACTCAAGCGCTCTGCTGACACCACTGCCTGCGCCACGTGCGGTATCCGAGGCCAGCGAGTACGACGTAGGCGGCAAACAGGCCGGCCGTCAGCGTAAGGTCGCGTGAAAGGTAAAGGCCGACAGAAGCCAGATCGATCGCAATCCAGTACAGCCAGTTCTCGAGCAATCTTTGGGCGACCATCCATGTTGCCAGTAACGCTGAGACGGTTGTTGCGGCGTCCACATAAGGTGATGCGGCGTCAGTCAGACTGTCCATGAGACTCCCCAAAGCCATGCTGGCCATCAGCACGGCAAAGCAAGCTGCGCCGTGATAGGAAAGAGGCCATGTGCGGATAGCAGCGACCGACTGCGCTTCGTTGGGTCGCCACGCAGCCCAGCCATAGACTGACATGGCGATATAAAAAATTTGCAGGGCGGCCTCGAGGTACAGCTGCACCTGCCAGAAAATGAGGATATAAAGCGCTGCGCTGGCAATCGCGGCGATCCAGCAAGCCCTGAGCTGCTGGATGGCAAGGAGTACGTAGATCAGTGCCAGAACTACGGCACATACCTCAAGCGCACTCATCTCAGCCCTCTGGGCCGATATCTGCGAAATGCTCGGGAATAAATTTTGCGACCAATACCTGACGACCGAAGCGTTCATAACTGGCCCGAAGTGCAGCCTGAATGGCACTGAATACGGCCTCATCTTCGCCGCTAATTTGGGTGCTCATTGAATTGGTCACCGCGACGACGTCGTTGCCGCGCAACAGCTCGTCAATGAAGCCCAGCACCGCCGATTTAAAATCCTCTCGGAGTGGATAGACGCTCAATTCTGCAGATAATTTCATTGGTTTTCCCCGCTTAGCGAGTAACTCAGAGTCAGTCCCACAATACGAGGTTCACCGAATTGGCGATAGGGCTCCAACGCGTATTCTTTGCGGGGATCATTACCAAAGGTGCCAAACCCTCTCACAAAGGTGGTGTCATCCGTCAGGTTTCGCCCCCAAAACGTCCAACGCCATTGACCCCACTCGCCAGAAACGCTGGCATTCAATTGATGGGTTTCGACGGAGCGCACGTCATGGCGATCGGAAAAAAAGTAAGCGTCGTGACCCACCATCTCCACTCTGGCTGAGAACAGCCCGGATGGGCGCCAGCTGGCGGCGATTAGATATTGCCAGCTCGGTGCTTGGGGCTGATCCCGGCCGGAGAGGTCCTCGCCAGTGGCGCTGACATAATCATCAAAGTGGGCGCTTAACACGCCCAGGTTCATCTCCACTAACCAGAGTGGCAATGGTTGCCATTGCGCCTCCCATTCGAGTCCCGTGTAGCGACTGGCGGCCGCATTGTCGGTGTAGTCAATAAAAGCCGTGCTGCCGTCTGCGCGCGGGATGACGAGCGATCCCTTCGCCTGTTGATCATCGCGGTCCATGGCAAAGACAGCCAATCGAGAGCGCAACCCGCGCGTGGGCCAATGAGCCTGCCAACCGAGTTCTGCACTCAGGAGCGTTTCCTCCTGAAAGACCCCCAGCGCTGAGACCGCGTCTTGGTTCTGCGGCGGCAAAGCCGCGACGGATGCAAGAAGCCCAGCGTTGGCTCCTCCGGCGCGGGCGCCGCGGGACATCGTCACATAGAGTTGACTGTCGACCTCATACCGCCAGATCAGACCAAGCCGACCGGTCCAATAGTTATGGTCAAAATCCTTGTCCACACCGGCATTGTCGCCATACTCACTGTCTCGTCGTTCAAGTCGAGCGCCGACAAAGCCAGCGAGCCTACCACCCAGGTGTTTGTTGATTTGCCCAAAGAGCGCGGTCGTTTGCGTGTCGATGTCGCTATTGAAGGGGCTGCTCAAATAGGTGTATTGGCGGGTGAGGCGCTCCGATTCGTCGCGTAAATAGGTGCCGATTACCCAGTCGCGGCCCCCGGGTTCGGTGCTCTGAAGCCGCCACTCGAGGCTGTTCATTGTCCGATCCCGCGCATACTCATCGTAGGAGCTGTACTCCCAACCGGGGGCAATACCCACGTAGCTCCAGTCCTCGTCGTAACCATAGACCGTATCGGTACTGGCGTGACTCACTTGAAGCACGCTGTCCAGATTCGCCAGCGTGGTCTGCCAGTTGATTCGCCCCGCTTTGAGTCTCAGGTCATCCTCGCCAGGCTGGTCAGAAAGGGTCCAGCGGGTGTTATCCAAAGAGAAGGCGTCGTAACCATTATTGAGGTCGGTGTAATAAACGGCTGCCTCGATAGAATGGTTGCTGCCCTCCCAAGTCAGAGCGCCACGTGCTGTGATTTCGTCTCGCGCGTTGGTGTCACTGCGATTTAACCAGTGGTTATCGACATAGCCATCACTCTCATAGTGCTGAATGGCGATCCGTCCACGAAGATTGGCAGACAGGGAGCCGCCGGTGCGGATGCCAAGCCGTCGGCCGCCGTAACTTTCCATACCCACGCTGGCAGTGTTGATTTGGGAGTCGGTGCCCTGACTTTTTAGTGCAATGAGGCCTGCAAGTGCGTTGGCTCCCATTAAGGTCCCTTGCGGGCCCCGCAGTACTTCGGCCTGACTCAGATCGTACAGCGTGAGCGCGCCGCCGGCGCCGCTGAGGTCGATGCCGTCGAGCAAGATCCCCACTGACGGGTTAACAGGCTCAACAAACTGGCTGCGTTCTCCAATGCCCCGGATTTGAAAGAACCGGTTGCGAGAGGCGCCCGAAGAGCTCGTCAGGTTAGGCACTAATGTGACGAGATCCTCGAAATGTGCCGCCCCCCGCAAACGATGACTGCGCTCGGTCAATACGCTGGCACTGATCGGCGCGGACGGTTCGCCGATCA
>WTHO01000176.1:7472-9006 GCA_011523115.1 Halieaceae bacterium
GACCCATACCCTGTTCCCTCCGCCGGTATGATCCGGATCAGGTTCAACGGGTTCGCCTTATGGCATCTCAGGTTTCTACCACCCCGCAGGAAGCCGCTAGGTTAGCACAATGGTTGAAACATCTGGCTTTCAAGGGGCTGCGGTGGTGTTGGCAGTCTGTCACAGAGTTGTCACACCAGCTTTGTTACAGTAGCCGCCCGGTCAAGGAAAGGCATCACGAGCCGTCTCCGCATGTGGTCTAATGATGGCGTTCAGGGACGCAGTGCAACATTGTGAATACGATTGATTACAGCGCATGGAAGGCGCGATACCACGATGCAGTCGATGCCTTTGAGGCCCGTGCTGGCGAGCTGTGGCGAAGTTATGCCCGTGACCCTGTCAAATTGGTTCGGCTGCAACAGTTTTTGATTGCGATCTGCCTGCTCTGGTCTCTGATCAGCGTCAGTCAACTGATTTGGATTCCGGTGCGCACCGATGCGATCGATGCGGTGCCCGCGGCGGTGGCGAACCCGCCGAGGCTTTCGGGTGGTGGTCGATCGGTTGTGATCGATGTCTCAGCCGTCTTGGGTTCGGGGTTGTTCGGCGCCGCGCCCGAGCTGCCTGAGGCAGCCATGGATGATGAGACAGTCGCATCGGGCGGTCGCGAGGGTATTGAGGCCAATGCGCGAGAGACGCGTCTCGCATTGACGTTGACCGGCATAGTGGCCTCTGCCGAGGACGGATTGGGCAGCGCGGTGATCAAGGCAGGGGCATCCGAGCAGGTCTTTGATGTGGGCGACTCATTGCCGGCATCAGGGAGGGTGGTGTTGGCAAAGGTGATGGCAGAGCAGGTAGTGATCGACAATAACGGCACCTATGAGTTGATCAAGCTCTACGACAAGCCGGGGCTCTCGATACCCGTGCAGTCAGCGGCGCCCGCCGCGTCTTCAGGGGCGCTCGGTGAATCGAGCCCCATAGATACCAGAGCGCCTATGAATGATGCTCAGCGCAGTTCGCTTGCCGGGCAGTACCGACAGCAGTTGTACGACAACCCTGAATCGCTTGCCGACGTGGTGTCGGTGGCGCCGGTTCGCAGCGGCGATCGCGTTACCGGTTACCGGATCGCCCCGGGCAAAGATCGGAAGGCTTTTGACGCCTTTGGATTCAAGTCGGGAGATATCGTCACCGCGGTGAACGGTTTGGCGCTCAGTGATGCGAGTAATACCGTCAAGCTTTACCAGATGATGAAAGATGCCTCCCAGGCAGCATTTGACATTGAGAGGGACGGTGGCAACGTGACCATCAACGTCGACCTCGCCAACCCCTGACAGGACGCTCGTGAAAACTCGAAAACCGACCAGACCCATCTGCAGAGCGCTACGCACAGTCGGTGCCGCGATGCTACTCCTGCTCAACTCTCTGGTGATGGCGCAGGAATACACGGTGAATCTTAAGGACACCGATATTCAGGAGTTCATCAAGTTTGTTGCCGACGTGACGGGCACGACGATGGTGGTTGACCCCAATGTGAAAGGAAAGGTCCGGGTCATTTCCT
>WTHO01000225.1:0-3551 GCA_011523115.1 Halieaceae bacterium
CCGTCGTGGTGACCAATGTGGAGACCGATGCCAACGCCGTTACCAATCTCAAAGCCATAATCGAGAGAAAGATAGTAGGCCTCGCCAAATCCAAAATCCTGGCCTTCCTCCTCGTCGGCCTCAGTATTCGCCAAGACGTTTAGCTTGGCGCTGAAACCACCGATGCCAGCGCCGACGTACACTTCACCGAAGTCGAAGTTCGCCTCTTTGTCATAGTTGTAGTACAGGTAACCTACATCCCAGCTAATGGCGCCTGTATCAAAGGCAAAGCCCGCGTAGACATCATGCTCGTAAGAGTAAACGTCTGAGGGGCCATAGTTCACATTTGACGCCCAAGTGCCGATGTAAAACCCGTTATCACCCGAGTAGTCGATGCCACCCTGCACCGCGGCTTCGTTTTCGGTCTGAGTGAGACCTCGCCAAATGTAGTTACTGGTCATTGATGCGTTGGCAGACCACTCCCCGGCATGGGAGGACGACGCAAACGCGCATAGCAAAGCAGCGGGCAGTACAGCTGCGCCGATTCTGGAGCGGGAATTCTTTGTGTACATGGTAGTTCCTCGTGATGTCATATAAGGGGACCGGCACATTGACCAACGGACCTTGGTGGGCTGTGCGTCTTTTCGGTCACCGAGACATTTGCAAAAGGCGGGCCAAAACCTGTAACTATCTGTTTATTATTGTTTTTTTATGATTTATATTCGGATTGGCGGGGTTGATAGGTGATGAAGCGTGGCGCGACAGGGGATTAACGCGCCAATTCAGTGCGCAGGCGCACAAAGTTAGCGCGGGGCAATTAGCGCGTCTCCCTCAACGGCACTAATCCAGAGTCTGCCGCCAAGACGTAGACAGGGAAACCTGAGCGGGAGTGACACAATATGATTTTCAGAGTGCAGCGAGTGGTGATGGGTATGGCGCTCGCGACGGTATCATGTCACTTCGCCCTGGCCGATGACATCAGCTGCGAGCAGATCGCGGATGAAACCGTCATAGAAATGAAAGCTGGCGCCAATGACTGGTGGTCAGAGGACATCGCCAGAATGGCGGGAATGGCCGCGGCTTCCGCCTGCTTCAAAACAAGGTCTCGGCTGACAACAGCGCCAAGGGAACCGTCTAAAACCGAATCCGACGGGGACGCCACCGAGTTTATGGGTTTACAGGTCAAACCGCTGAGCGGTCCGCCGAGTCGCAAACCCTATGAGCGCACTGATAGAGACTGACGCCGGTTTGCTGTTCTGGGGTTAAACCGCCTCCGAGCGGGTTGTCATCCACCCCATAGATTGGACCATGGCGCCGTTTGTGTGTCCCCAATAGGCCAGAGGCTCAGCCCTCTTCCTGCTTAACGACGGCGATTAATTCCACATCAAATAGCAGGGTCGCATTGGGACCAATCATTTGGCCCGCACCACCCTCGCCGTAACCCAATTCCGGCGGAATAATGAATTTGAACTTGCTGCCAGGCTTCATCAACTGGAGCCCCTCGGTCCAGCCGGCAATCACTTGCGTCAACCCAAAGGTAACGGTCTGACCCCGCTCAAAGCTACTGTCAAACACGGTGCCGTCTATCAGACGCCCCTCGTAGTGGACCTCAACTGAATCCTCGGCAACCGGAGAGTCACCCTCACCCGGCTCTATCACAACGTATTGCAAACCCGACTCAGTTGTTTGCACCTCCTCACGCCCGCTCATCTCTTCCATATAGGCTCTTCCCGCCTCCAGATTGGTTTGTGCCAGTGCGACTCGCTCTGCCTCCGCTTCGGCCTGACGACGCTCCTGGAACGCCGTCATTTCAGCATTGATCTCGTCATCAGTCAGCATGGCCTCACCACCAGCCAACGCATCTTCAAGACCTGCCGCATAAGCAGGTACGTCGACCGTCATCCCGTCGGCCGCCATCCTCTGCCCCATCCGCAGACCAATCCCGTAACTCAAACGGGCATCGGTTGTCTCGAGTACAACCTCCTGTGGTGGCTCATTGGGAGTCTCTCCGCAGCCCACCAGTGCAGGTCCGGCGACGGCGATCAAGACGCCAGTGATTAATTTGGTCTGGATATTCATTGCGGTCTCTCGCTATGCCCTAAAAAATGAGGGCCGATGTTACGTCGACTCAAGCAGCAGTGCCACCAATTGCTGCCTCTGAGGGGCATATTCACCTTGGCGAAATACAGTCAGTGCGCACAAGTTGTCATTGAATCTCTCGGCCTCAGCTTCGCCAGCCGGGTTTTGGCGTGCAGTGGAGGGGTTATCGGGTAGCGCGGTATATGCCGACCATAAGAGTTCGGCGAGATATCGCTCCGCCTCAAGCTCCAACTTCAAAAGCAAATCTCTTTGTTGCGCTTTCGCCAGATCAGTCTTCCAGCGCTGCCTCAGTGTGCGAAGGGGAATCACCACCTCCGCAACCCACGGCGTGATCAGCGTCTGCATGGCGTCGACATCATCCTGTCGCAACCGCCGCCCTTGTGCAGCGAGCCAGCACACAAACAATGCCTCGATGATGACGAGGTCAAGATCGGCCTGAAGCGCGAGCAGATGCTGTCGCGCAGGTTCATGTGCATAGCGTGCCAGCGCCCAATGCCAGAACACTTCCGCCGTCATACTGAAACCCCCGGGTCACCATGATCGATCAGCCGATCTTTTTGCCGACGTGACAGTCTGCGGACCGCCGCCTCTCGGCGCTGCGCTTCCGAGCGCGAATTGCAGCGTTCTGACCACACCAGTGCCACAGGGCGCCGCGCCCGTGTGTAGCGCGCACCGCCCGGCTGTCTACCATTATGCTCGTCCACTCGCCTCACCAAGTCTGTGGTAACGCCGGTGTACAGGGACTGGTCGCTACAACGCACCAGATAAACCCACCAATCTGTCTCTAGGTTTGTCATTGAGCATCAGACTGCCGGCATACCGCGCGAGCAAATCTTGATGACCGCTCACCAGTAGGATACTGTTCCGGCCGGTCAGGTATACTCCTCATCTGGTTATACTTGTTTACATCTGGTGGTCGTTCCGACCGCACCACACCACACGATAAGGGAACCCCCATGAGCGCTGAGATCCTCCATGTTACAGACGACAACTTCGACTCGGAGGTGCTGTCCAGCGACCTGCCGGTGCTCGTGGATTTCTGGGCCGAGTGGTGCGGCCCCTGCAAAATGATCGCCCCCATCCTCGAAGAGATTGCCACAGAATATGCCGGAAAGGTCAAAGTCTGTAAGGTAGACGTGGACGCCAATCCGGACATGCCGGCCAAGTTTAATATCAGAGGCATACCGACCCTGATTCTGTTCAAAGGAGGCAACGCAGTCGACACCAAGGTGGGCGCGCTGTCGAAAACCCAACTGGCAGAGTTTCTCGACTCAGCAGCCTGAGTCCCTCTCACGCACAAAAGTTCATAATATTTTGCTGGACGCGCCCTTGCGAGGGTGCTAATTTTCGCGGTGTCAGTAGTTGTATAACACTGACGCGCCCGGAATTCTCCTTCCTCTACACACCCACGCGTTGAAGCGCAGTGACCTGAAGTTCGTGGAGTGCGGGAAACGCCGAGTGTTGATCCATCC
>WTHO01000225.1:3651-6692 GCA_011523115.1 Halieaceae bacterium
AGCGCAGTGACCTGAAGTTCGTGGAGTGCGGGAAACGCCGAGTGTTGATCCATCCCGAGCCGCATCAGCAGAACAAGCAATAAGTGCTGCCGGGAATACCCTTTTCCTTTATACGTCCTATCAAATTGGAAGTGATCCGTGGAAGACCAAACCAGCGCTAGTCCCGAAGAGTTGGAAACCCCGAGCAATGCGCCCAGCGCAAGCGATGAATCAGGAGCCGACGCCGCCCCGGAAGGCGGCGCAAAAAGCGGCCGCACTCTGAAACTCAAGGCGTCCGAGGCCTCAAACGAGGCCAGTGCAGACGAGGCGGCCGAGCCCCCGGCAGAGGCCAGCTCAAATAACGCAGCATCCGACGCCGACTCAAACAGTGAAGACGGCGCACCCCAGGGGCGATCCCGTCGTGGACGGCAACGACGGCCGCGCAGAGATCCCAATACCCCCAGCGCTAACCCCATGAGTCTCACTGAGTTGAAAAACAAATCAACTCAGGAACTCATTGATATGGCGAGGGAGATGGGCATCGAGAATATGGCCCGCTCCAGAAAGCAGGACATCATCTTCTCGCTACTAAAACGCCACGCCAAAAGCGGTGAGGACATCTGGGGTGATGGCGTGCTGGAGATTCTGCAGGACGGCTTTGGCTTTCTGCGATCCGCGGACAGTTCTTTTTTGGCGGGGCCCGATGATATCTACGTGAGCCCCAGCCAGATTCGGCGCTTTAACCTGCGCACCGGCGATACCGTCACGGGGATGATTCGCCCGCCTAAGGACTCCGAGCGGTACTTCGCGCTCCTTAAGGTCAAGGACGTGAATTTTGAATCCCCGGAGAGCGCTAAAAGTAAAATTCTGTTTGAGAACCTCACGCCGCTTTTCCCCAACGAGCGACTGACGCTCGAGAAAGGCAATGGCTCCACCGAAGATCTGACCGGACGTCTGATCGATCTGGTGGCGCCTATTGGCAAGGGGCAACGAGGATTGCTGGTCGCGCCACCTAAAGCCGGCAAAACCATCATGATGCAAAACATCGCTCAGGCAATCATTTCGAACAACCCTGAGTGCTACGTCATTGTTTTGCTAATTGACGAGCGCCCCGAGGAAGTGACTGAGATGCAGCGCTCTGTGGGCGCTCGTGGCGCAGAAGTCGTCGCATCAACCTTTGACGAACCCCCCTCTCGCCATGTCCAAGTCGCCGACATGGTGATCGAAAAGGCTAAGCGCCTGGTCGAACATAAGCGTGACGTGGTGATTTTGCTCGACTCGATTACGCGATTGGCGCGTGCCTACAACACCGTCATCCCGAGCTCAGGAAAAGTACTGACCGGGGGCGTCGATGCACATGCTCTGGAGCGACCCAAGCGTTTCTTCGGTGCCGCGAGAAATATCGAGGAAGGCGGGAGCCTGTCGATCATCGCCACGGCGCTGATCGACACCGGATCGAAGATGGACGAGGTGATCTACGAGGAATTCAAAGGCACCGGCAACATGGAACTCCACCTCGACCGCAAGATTGCGGAGAAGCGGGTTTACCCCGCAATTAATATCCGTCGCTCCGGCACCCGTCGCGAGGAGCTGTTGACGGGTGATGAAGAACTGCAGCGGATGTGGATTCTGCGCAAGCTGCTTCACGGTATGGAAGATCTGCCCGCAATTGAATTCCAGCTCGACAAACTGAAAGACACGAAGTCGAATGAAGAATTCTTCAAGTCCATGAAGCGGAAATAATCTGCTGCCATGCCCAGCTTCGTGGATCTTCGCGAGTTCATTGCCGAGCTCGAACGGCGCGGTGATCTTGTCCGAATCGCTACGGAAGTTGACCCTCATCTTGAGATGACCGAGATCGCTGATCGCACCCTCCGAGGTGGCGGTCCGGCGTTGCTTTTTGAAAACCCCAAAGGGTCTGATATCCCCGTACTCGCCAATCTCTTTGGCGCGGAACGCCGTGTCGCACTGGGCATGGGTGAAGAGCGTGTCGAAGCGCTTCGCGAAGTGGGCGAATTGCTCGCCTACCTGCGACAACCCGACCCACCTAAGGGGTTCAGGGATCTTGTGGATAAAGCCCCTTTGCTCAAAAAGATCCTGACGATGGGTCCAAACATCATCAAAAAGGCACCCTGCCAACAAATCACCCTGACAGGTGAGTCGGTTGATTTGACAAAGCTCCCCATACAGACCTGCTGGCCCGAGGACGTCGGGCCTCTCGTTACCTGGCCTCTGGTGATCACTCGAGGTCCGGAAAAGGAGCGGATGAATTTGGGGATCTACCGCATGCAGCTATTGGGGCCCAACAAGCTGATTATGCGATGGCTTTCTCACCGCGGCGGCGCGCTCGATTTTCGCGACTGGCAGCTTCAGCGGCCGGGTGAGCCCTACCCCGTTGCCATTGCGCTGGGTGCAGATCCAGCCACAACACTTGGCGCCGTCACGCCAGTGCCCGACGCGCTCTCAGAATATGCCTTCGCCGGTTTGCTGCGGGGTAAGAAAACAGACCTGACTCACTGCGTGACAGATCTGTGTCGCAATAATGAACTGTTGGTGCCGGCACACAGCGAGATCATCCTCGAAGGATACATTGACCCCGGGGAGATGGCTGAAGAGGGACCTTTTGGGGACCACACCGGCTACTACAACGAGGTTGAGCAGTTTCCGGTTTTCACGGTCGATACGATCACAACCCGGGAAAATCCGATTTATCACAGCACCTATACAGGCAGACCGCCAGACGAACCCGCCATCCTTGGGGTAGCACTGAACGAGGTGTTTGTCCCTCTGCTGAAAAAACAGTTCCCGGAGATTTCTGATTTTTATTTGCCGCCGGAGGGCTGCTCATACCGGATGGCGGTGGTCACCATGCGGAAGGAATACCCCGGGCACGCCAAACGCGTCATGTTCGGCGTCTGGTCTTTCCTGAGACAGTTCATGTACACGAAATTCATTATCGTCACCGATGACGATATCGATGCACGCTCCTGGGAAGATGTGATTTGGGCCATGACGACCAGAATGGACCCCGCAAGAGACTGCACCATCGTCGACAGCACACC
>WTHO01000225.1:6792-9001 GCA_011523115.1 Halieaceae bacterium
CCATGACGACCAGAATGGACCCCGCAAGAGACTGCACCATCGTCGACAGCACACCCATTGATTACCTGGATTTCGCCTCCCCCGTCGCCGGTCTGGGCTCAAAAATGGGTATGGACGCCACACATAAATGGGAAGGCGAGACTGACAGGGAGTGGGGCCGCACGATCGAGATGGACAGTTCGACACGAGCCCGCATTGACGATATGTGGGATGCTTTGGGTATCGAGTTGCCGGGTCGCTAAGGTGCGCAAAGACCCAACACGAGACGGTGTCGAGCCTTTGTCAAATCTGCTGCGCTGACCGCAGCGAGGACAAAGCTTCCGCTTCCAACGTGGCAGCCTGATCGTCTTGCCCACTGCTCCGCAGCCACCTCGCCCAACCCACGGCATGCCCGGCGATGGGTTGCCGAGTGTAAGCCTCCTCCCACAGTGTACCCGCCAAAGCACTATCACCCTCTCGCTCGGCGAGCGCTGCGAGCGCTGCCAGACAATGTCCCGCAGTCTCTTTTTCACTCCACCGTTTGACAAATTTCTTGAGTTTAATCGCCAAGCGATCGGGCAGCTGCGCGATAGCATCGAGGCTGGACAGCTCACAGTGACGCTCTAACCGCTCAGCCAGTACTTTGTACAAGCTGTCCCAGGCCTGCTCCTTTGTCAGCCGAGCAATGAGTGCCGGCCACAGCGCGCTATTTTCCGCTTTCTGTGTGTCGGGGGCGCGTTTCCAGGCGGTCGTGGCTGGTTCATTGCCCTGTGAGATCACCGCGAGCCATGCCTGCTGCTCCCAGCTTGCCAGCGTTATCGCAGAGATAAGCTGACCCCGTCTGGCGCCCGGTAGCAACTCGGTAAGCTGCTGCCAATCAGACTGCTGAAAGGCCAATTCGCAACGTATCGCAATCGCGCGGGGCGTCTGAAGATCCTGCGTTGACAGCGCGGCAAGTGCTTGATGCGTCTGCTCGTATGACTCTGCGAGCAGATGGCACTGTGCGCGCGCCATCGCCACCACAGACAGCGGCAACGTGCCGTCTCCCTCTGCCCGATCAAGCACTTCAAACGCGCGATCAGCATTGCCACAGTGCATCGCCGACAAAGCCTCATACAGTGGGTGGAGCAGTGTTTGTTCCCCGACGGTGCGTGTTTTGCGAAGCGCCTTCTCGGCCATCTCCCATCGACCTTCGTAGAATGCCGCAAAACCCTTGTCAGTCTGACGCTGCGCGCCGCGAGCTGAACGCAGGCCAAACCAGGCGCTCAGCTTCAGTGGCACCTGAAATACGGAGCCAAGGAATCGGTTCGCCATCCACAGCAATACACAAGCCAGAATGAAAGTGGCCAGAGCCAACCATACCGACGTTTCAATCTGCCAATCACCCCAGGCCAGCAAGAGATATCCGGGATCCCGCGCAATCGCATTGACCAATAACCCGCCAACAATGAGGCCGAGGGTCAAATAGAGACTCATTCGTGCCATTCAGCGCGGCGCCTCGGCGCCCAGTCGCTCGACCTGGCTCTCGAGCAGGCTACGGGTATCAGTGAGATTCGGCAGTGCGGGTGCGATGTCTTCCACACGCAGAGATTCTATGCCCTCGACCAGACTCGTCACTCGCTGCGAGTCCTGCTCGACAAATAACATCACAAATTCGGTTGCCCGACCCAGCGACTGGTCAAAGAGTTCCTGATTGGCCGACAACATGGCGATTTGTGCCTGCTCCAACAGCATCCTCGCATTCTGGCGGGCTAGTGCCGCCCACTCGGGTGTCATCAGTTGCGCAATCTCGTCACTTCGTCGCCGGATGATCAGGTGATTCGAGAGTGCGGCCAAGGCAGCCCGCCACCCGGCAGAAGCCTGATCCCACCAAGAGCGCTCGGGTACGGGCCCGGGCGTATCCTTGGTCTCGTGCTTGCCAAACTCAAGTTGTAACTGATCGACCTGATCAATAATTGCTGACAAACGGGCATAGAGGCCCACCTGGTCGACGCTTGGGACCGCGGCGAGCGCAGCGCGATCGCGCGCGATTGCCAGCCTCGCGGACTCAAATCTTGGTTCGCCAGTGTCCCGTAATAATTCATCCGCCTGCCCGAGCAAACTCAATGCAGCGTCTACATCTCGTGCAACCAGCAGCCGCTGACCTGCCAGGCGAGTCAGGAAAATTGCCTCCTGACCCAGCCAGGCTCGGCGGTCTACTGCGAGCAACCGGTCAACCTGATCCTCAACC
>WTHO01000080.1:0-4986 GCA_011523115.1 Halieaceae bacterium
CACAAACGGTTTCAGGGCATCCGTTCTACCGCATCACTCACGCGTTTTGTCTCAATATCGTGGCAACTCGCGCTCGCGCGTGGGATTGTTCACACTGATAACTTATACAAAATGTAATGGGGCCGTCTAACCACCATGCAAAACAAGTCTTTTGCCAAACATCGTCTTGCCCACGCCGTGTCGATAGCGGTGGGGGTGTCACTCACTTGTTCCGTGACCGCTCAGGATGAGGTCACCGACGAGGAGATGATTGAAGAGGTGGTAGTCACCGGCATTCGCTCGAGCCTCAAGCGCGCGATGGATACCAAGCGTGACTCTCGCGGCGTTGTTGACGCCATTACCGCCGAGGATATCGGCGACTTCCCAGATACCAACTTGGCAGAGGCACTGCAGCGCATCACCGGCGTTGCGATTGAGCGACAGCGCGGTGAGGGCACCACGGTCACGGTCCGCGGCTTCGGCGCAGACTTTAACCTCGTCACGCTCAACGGCAGACAGATGCCTACCCACAGTGGCCTGGGTCGAGCCTTTGACTTTCAGGACATCGCTTCCGAGAGCGTGTCGGGCGTGGAGGTTTACAAAACGTCCAGAGCGAATATCCCCTCAGGCGGGATCGGGGCCACCATCAACGTGCTCACCGCCAAACCGCTGGATCGGCCCGGCCTGCAACTGAGCGCAAGCGCTAAAGCCGTTCATGATCAAAGCACCTACGCTGGCGATGATGCAACGCCCGAGCTGTCAGCCTTTGTATCGCAAACCTTTTTTGATGACACCGTCGGCATCGCGCTGTCAGGCACCTTTCAGGAGCGTCACTCTGGCATGGCGCAGGCTTTTAACACAGCGTGGTTGGAGCGCGCTGGCAGCGGCATTTTGGACAACGGGCAGCAGACCAACCTGCCTTCCGAGACTGCGATCGTGGCCCTGCCCCAGCAAATGGTGTATCAGCTGGACGAGTGGGAACGGACCCGGATTAATGGTCAGCTAACACTCCAATGGCGACCTGTTGAATCGGTCACTGCCACGCTCGATTACACTATGGCCGAGCTGGAACTCGATCACCGCTACAACGCGATGTCTGTCTGGTTCAGCCCCACCGGTCAGTCGGGCACCTGGTCAGACGGCCCAATCGTCTCGCCGCTCGTTTACACCGAGACCAACAACCAGCCTGACCGGCCCATGGCGGCGGGAGTCGATGCGTCGAAGAACACCCGGGATGGCATCGGCCTTAATATCGAGTGGGACATTACTGACCGACTGCGTGTCGCCCTCGACTACCACAATTCGACGGCCGAGAGAGAGCCCAACAGCGTTTACGGCAGTTCGGCAAACATCTCGATGTCCGCTTTTGGAAGAAACGCAGCCAGCGTTAACTACGGCACTGAGATACCAGTGACGACCATTGGCATGGACGATCCACTCTCCCCCGATGATATGCAGATCACCGGGAGTGTCTTTGGCGCGAGCTGGGCCGAGATGAACATTGAGCAAACGCAGTTTTCGGGCGCGTTTGATCTCACCGATACGCTGTCGCTCGATTTTGGTGGCGCCTTCACTGACCTCGATAACTTTGAGGCAGGATCTGTCGTGCAGCGCAACACCTGGGGACAGAATCAGGCGTCCGCCTACGGCTCGGTGTCTGACATCGTGGTGCCAGCCTCACTCAGGGGCATCTACGACGAGCTGGATGGCGGTGAGAACGTCGTCAACAATTTCTTTATGTTTAGCATGGCTGACATTGCAGAGCGCGCGGCTTATCTCGAATCGCTGTCACCCGAAGACCCCATGTATCTCGCGCCGGCGCCCGGGGTTGTGGGGAGCTGCGGCACAGGCTTTTGTGCAGATCTGGAGCCAGGCTTTGGCAACCAGTTCAGGGAAGAAACCTGGGCAGCGTTTTTGCAGCTCAACTATATGGGCGATCTGTTTGATCGACCCTTCAACTTCCGCATTGGCTACCGATACGAGGAGACGGATGTCACCTCCAGCGCCGAGTCGCAGTCCTATTCACGAATTGAGTGGGCGTCTACCAACGAATTTACTGCCGTGCCCGCTGAGGGAGCCATTGCTTCGGGGCTAACCGGCGAGTACGACGCGAGCCTGCCAAACGTCGACTTCGACATTGAAATTATCGACGACGTGGTCTTCCGCGCGTCCTACAGCGAAACCATCGCGCGTCCCAGCTACGGCGATTTGCGCGGCAATCTCTCCGTCGGGCAAGTGCTCCGCGTGGTCGAGGGCGAGCATATCGCTGATGGCACGGTGGGGAACCCGGGTCTGCTGCCGCACGAATCCGAGAACCTCGATTTCTCACTGGAGTGGTACTACGGCGATGCCAGCTACGTCTCCGTCGGCTATTTCGACAAGTCAGTCAAAAACTTCGTCACATCTGGCGAGCAGGAAGACGTTGTACTGTTCCCCGATCTGGCTCACCCCGCATTGGGCCCGCTTTATCAGTCGGCGATTGATGAACTCGGTATCACCGCATCCAACGCAGCGATTCGGGAGTTCATCTTCACACGCTTTCCCAACGAGGAAGGTGTGGACGTGGCGACCCAGACCATCACGGGTGTGCCGGGACGAGACGGTCCGGCTTACTACGACGTGGATACGCGCATTAACTCTGATGAAGAAGCCAACATCGATGGTTGGGAGATGGCTTGGCAGCATACCTTTGGCGACACCGGGTTGGGCTTTATCGTCAACATGACCGTCGCTGACGGCAGCGCGACTTTTAACAATCTCTCCGATGAGCCGCAGTTTGCGCTCCCGGGCCTCAGCGATACTCGCAACGTGGTGTTGTTCTATGAAGGCTACGGGCTTGCCGTCAGGGCTGCCTACAACTGGCGCGACACGTACTTTACCGGGGGCGTAACGCAACCCGGTTACCAAGAAGAGTACGAGCAGTGGGATGCGAGTGCCCAATACGAAGTCACTGATGGCTTTACCGTCTTCGTCGAGGGCATCAACCTGACTGACTCTACCTGGCGGACCCATGGTCGCGACCCACTGCAACTCTATGGCGTGGGCCAAATTGGCGCTCGATTCAACATCGGCTTCCGCTACACCTACTGACCAACAGTTAAAGATCGATCGCCGGGGAACGCCCGGCGCTTGGAGCACCATCGCGTCGCCGGGAAAGCGTTAAAATGCGGGTTGCGAGTCGTCGACACACGTTGAGCGCTTAGAGTCCATGAGCCAATCAATTGATCACATCGTTGTGCTGGGAGGCGGAACGGCCGGTTGGTTGACCGCGAGTATTTTGGCCGCCGAATTCGATACCCAGGCCGGCATCAAGGTCACGCTCATCGAATCACCCTCGACGCCAACGATTGGTGTGGGCGAGGGAACATGGCCTTCGATGCGTTCTACCCTGCTCAAGATCGGCATCCCCGAGAAAGATTTTATTAGCGCTTGCTCCGCTACGATGAAACAGGGCACCTTGTTCACTGGCTGGCTTCGGGGCGGCGAAGAAACCTACTATCACCCCTTCACCCTCCCCCATGGCTTCACCGAACTCAACCTTGCCGAGCATTGGAGCAGCGGAGCCTTTGGGCAACTACCCTTTGCCAGCGCCGTTACACCACAATTTGCTGTGTGCGAAGCGGGCCTGGCACCAAAGCAATTACAAGTTCCCGATTACGCCTTCACCCTGAACTACGGTTATCACCTCGACGCGGCAAAGTTCGCCGAGTTGTTGCGCAATCACGCGGTGAACCGGCTCGGCGTGCACCATGTTCTCACCGATGTCACCGGCATTAATGCCAGTGCCGAGGGGGCCATCCAGTCGCTCACCACCACCAGCGGCCCCGTAGCGGGGGATTTTTTTGTTGACTGCAGCGGTTTCAGGAGTCTGTTAATCGGGGAGCACTATCAGGTTCCTCTCCGATCACAGCGGGATATCCTGTTTAACGACAGCGCGCTGGCTGTTCAGGTTCCTTATGACGAGGCCCAATCCTCCATCGCAACCACCACTCGCGCCACCGCGCATCAAGCCGGATGGTTCTGGGACATCGGACTACAGCACCGCCGCGGCGTTGGCGCCGTGTTCTCGTCAGCACATGGCGAAAGAGACTCGGTAGAGCGAGCGCTGGATGCCTACCTGCGGAGAACGGGCTACACCGGTGGTCTCGATGAAGCCTCACCACGTCTAATCGAATTCTCGCCAGGGTATCGCGAATCATTTTGGCAACAGAATTGTGTGGCAATTGGTTTATCTGCGGGTTTTATAGAGCCACTGGAGGCCTCTGCGCTCGTGCTCGTTGAATTAAGCGCCCGCAGGCTCGCTGAACAGCTGCCCCGCCATCAGGCGCAACTCGGTCACATCGCCGAACGATTTAACGCCGAATTCACGGGGCGCTGGGCGCAAATCATAGAGTTTCTGAAGCTGCATTATGTGCTGTCGCAACGAGACGACTGCGACTACTGGAAGCAGCACCGTGATCGCAGCTCGATTCCAGAAGGTTTGCTCTCCAAGCTGGAGGAGTGGCAGTATCGCTGCCCTTGGCATCAAGACGAGCACCGCGTTGACGAAATGTTTCCCGCAGCAAGTTATCAATATGTGCTTTACGGGATGGGCTTTCGCACGGAGGTCGACTTATCGGTGCGACGCAATGCGGCAGCGCAGCATCAAAAAGCCATTAGCCTCTCTCACGAGGTACAACAGCAGGCGCAAAAGCTCGCCGCTCACTTACCAGCACACCGGCAACTCTTGGAAGAGGCCTCAGTGCGAGGTTTTGCCACCCGGTGATCAATGACAAAAGACCTCGTCAAACTCAATAACGTCGACCACGCCAGCCAACGCGTGGTGGCAGAATTCGGGGCACAGTGGGGCGACAACCAAATGACCTGCCTGGTGCATACCGCTGAGATGCGTACTTTACAGGGCACCTACCCCATCTTGTTTCAATCGACAGCAGACGCTGAATACCCGCTTCCTGTGGCGCTGATGGGGTTCGAAACAGGTGAAAATCTGTTTCTCTCCGGCGCTGG
>WTHO01000080.1:5086-7113 GCA_011523115.1 Halieaceae bacterium
CAACAATGAACTCCCTCCCTGAACCTACCGCGATCAACGAGATCGACGCTGATGCGCTGCGAGCGGACCCTGCGCGGTGGACACAGGCAGCTCAGCCATGGGTTGCACGATCATTGGTAGATGACTGGCCTCTGGTCAGTGCGGCGAACGAGAGCGATTCTGCCTTCCTCGATTATCTGCTCGGCTTTTATTCAGGCAATCAGGTGTCAGCGTTTTTGGGGAAGCAGACATTGGCGGCCGTTTTTTTTACAACGAGGCGCTCGATGGCTTCAATTTTCTGCAGGTACAAACGACCCTGAACAATTTGAGCGAGCAGCTTCGCACGCTCGCTACGGATGGATCGCCACCCAGTCTCTACATGGGCTCCACCAACCTCGATCATTGGCTGCCGGGTCTCAGTGGAGAAAACCCGCTACCGATTGATCTTACGCAACCGCTCGCCAGCCTCTGGCTGGGTAACCACAGCCTGATTGCGCCCCATTTTGACTTCCCCTCTAACATTGCCTGCTGCGTCGCAGGCAGGCGACGCTTCCTGTTATTCCCGCCCGATCAAGTCGCCAACCTGTATGTGGGGCCCTGGGACCTCACCCCGGCCGGTCAAGCCATCAGCTTGGTGGACACCCGCAACCCTGATCTGCAGCGACACCCGAATTTCGAGAAAGCGATGACCCATGCACTCACGGCGGAGCTCAGACCAGGGGACGTGATTTACCTACCCAGCCTGTGGTGGCATCAGGTCGAATCGCTTTCAGCCGTCAATGGCCTGGTGAATTATTGGTGGACCGAGACGTCGCCCGTCTACGGCGCGCCGATGGATGCCTTGACCCATGCGCTGATGGCAATCAAATCGCTTCCCGGCGCGCAGAAATCTGCCTGGAAGGCATTATTTGACTACTATGTATTTTCTGAAACCGCGGACGATCGGGACTACTGGCAAACGCCTCGTCAGGACCGATCAGGACCCATCGATGACAGCCTGGCGAGACGTTTGCGCGCCGAGCTCACTAATCATTTGAAGCGCTGATGACAGACTCCAGTTCACAACGAATTGACCGCGTTGTTATCGCGGGGGGCGGCACCGCCGGCTGGATGGCCGCGGCGGCGCTGTCGCGGCTAGTCGGCCGTAACTTATCTATCACCTTGGTGGAGTCTGAGGAGATCGGTACCGTTGGCGTGGGCGAGGCCACCATACCTACCCTGCTGACGATCAATCGGTTGTTACAGATCCCCGAGCCCGACTTTATCAAGTTCACTCACGGCACTTTCAAGCTCGGCATTCGGTTCGAGAATTGGCTTCATGAGGGCCACGACTACATTCACTCCTTCGGCGATACCGGCAGAGGGTGCTGGGCTGGTGGCTTTCAGCATTTCTGGATGCGCGGCAAAGAGGAAGGGCTGGCCAGCGAATACGGCGAATATTGCGCAGAGCTGAAAGCCGCTGAGGCGAATCGATTCGGCATTGTGTCTGAGCACAAGCTGAATTACGCCTATCATCTCGACGCCACGGCATATGGTCGTTACCTGCGCACCATGGCAGAGACCAGCGGTGTAACGCGTATTGAAGGCAAAATCGCCGAAGTGTCGCTGATACCGTCGACAGGCTTTATCGACCATCTGCTGCTGGATGACGGACGTGTGGTCGAAGGCGATTTGTTTATCGACTGCACCGGATTCAGAGCCTTGCTGATTGAGGAGGCCTTGAAGACAGGCTTTGACGACTGGACCCACTGGTTACCCTGCAACAGGGCCTGGGCGGTGCAGACCGAACTCACGGGAGAACCTGTCCCGTATACCCGAGCCATCGCGCACGATGCAGGGTGGCGCTGGCGCATCCCTCTGCAGCATCGTGCGGGCAATGGTTTGGTGTATTGCAACGAGTTTTTAGATGAGGACGCCGCTCGCGAGCGACTATTGTCACTCATCGATGGTAAGCCCCTTATAGACCCACGCCCCATCCGGTTTACTACCGGACAGCGCAAGCGCTACTGGCACAAGAACTGTGTTGCGCTGGGTCTATCGAGCGGCTT
>WTHO01000080.1:7213-8997 GCA_011523115.1 Halieaceae bacterium
AGCGCAAGCGCTACTGGCACAAGAACTGTGTTGCGCTGGGTCTATCGAGCGGCTTCATCGAGCCGCTTGAATCCACCAGCATTCACTTTATTCAGAACGGCATCATGTGGTTGTTGCTGATGTTCCCGGACCCTGTGATATCTCAGGCCTCCGTGGATGAGTACAACCAAAAATTACGAGCGGAATCTGAGCGCATCCGCGACTTCATTGTACTGCACTACATCGCGAACGAACGTTTCGGGGACCCCTTCTGGGATCACTGCCGCGGGATCACCCTACCCGAGACTCTCGCACAGCGTATCGAACTATTTAAGGACGCCGGCAGGGTCTTTAAACCTCAGGAAGACGTGTTCTCTGAGAATTCTTGGGTGCAGGTCATGATGGGTCAGGGCATTACGCCACAGCGATATCACAATATCGCCGACGCCATGTCACGAGAACAATTAGAAGACTTTCTCAAACAGATTCAAGGATCGGTCAGTGCCACGGTTGCCGCCCTGCCAAATCACGGCGACTTCGTAAAGCAACTGGTAGGCATGTCCAAACTGTGATGAACCATTAAAAAAGCCGGGCGAAGCCCGGCTTTTTTAATGGTGTTCGAAAGAGGCTATTCCCTGACCAATTTGAACGTCCACCAGCCGGGATCCGCAATCGGGATCGTGACGGTCAGTGATCCGTCTTCCTCTGGGTAAACGTTGTAGGTAATCGATGCAGGTGCTTCATAGGGCGCGGCAAGTTCGCCACCGTTGTATGCCTTGGCTAGCCCCAAGAAGGCCCCTACTCCCTCCAGCGTGACTTGGCCCGCGTCGGCGTCGTAGCTCCAGGTAGCGGGCACTGACCCGTCATGTGGTTCAATCGGTGTCCCGCACCCCTCGGCAACGTCCTGCCAGCCCTCAAGCCACGTCTCAGCACCGGGACGATTTTCGAAAGATCCGTCTGCATTCAACACATAGAGATCATCCAACAGACAGGCTCGGGTCGTGACGTCTGCAGTGCCCAACTGCCACCAGCTCCCGTCAAATTCTCCCGGGCCTACCTTTAACGCGCCCGCCTCTGAAGCGATTTTCCAGGTACCCGCTACCGGGCTGTCTGCCGCACCAGTAGTGGCCTTCCATTCGATGTTATCCAGACGATAGACCACACCATCTGTCTGACCGGCTACCGGGAAGATCACCAGACCAGTATTCACACTCTGCAGATTCAGACCACCCAGTACGAGGTCGATAACTGGAAACTCGACTGTTTCCCAACCATCAAGACCAACGGTACCGATGGCTTTATCACCGGAACTACAGGGGTAGATACAGTCGGCTTTCATTACGAAACCCGCAGTATTGATGCCGGCGCTGACGACTTTGATATCGAAGGTCAGCACGCCATTGAGATAGTCGGAGAGATCTCTGGTCTCTGTGCTGCCAAAGAACAGGCCCGCAAAGCCGGCACCATGTTCCACCTGCAATACACTGCCCCGCTCGCTGTCTTCGACGAAGGACCAGCTCAAGTTCGGGCATTCCGCACCGCCTTGTCCGACACAACTGTTATAACCAATACCCTCGTCAAAGCCCGAGATCCCGTCTTCCCAAGCGGCCGCAACTTCGCCGTTCTTCAATACCGGATACGGCGCTGCATTTGGGTTACCACCACCTGAGCCATCACCGCCACCATCGGCTGAATCTGCCTCATACCGGACATTGGCGACTTCAAAGGAGTAGCCCTGCTGGTCTCCCCAAGTGGGGAACAGCACCAAGCCCGCATTAACGTTGGAGACGTTCAAACCCATGCCA
>WTHO01000210.1 GCA_011523115.1 Halieaceae bacterium
ATGCCTGTGCCATGCTCCGTAAAGCGGACCTGCCAGAGAGCATCATGATCGACGCGAGCCACGCGAACAGCCGAAAACAACCCGATCGGCAGGTTGCCGTTGCTGAGGATATCGCCTCTCAAGTAGAGCGGGGTGACCGCCGGATCACCGGACTGATGTTGGAGAGTTTCATCGAGGCCGGTCGCCAGGACGTGGTGAATAAGGACGAATTGATCTACGGTAAGAGCATTACCGATCCGTGTATGGATTGGGCGCAATCCGTCGCGACGCTGGAGACTCTGGCAAAATCGGTTCAGAGCCGTCGCGCGGGCTAGCGCACAGACCCCGAAACTTGCATGGCCACGCTGATGACATCACTTGACAAAATTTTTGGCCCCATGACGACTCACTTGTCTGTTCGAAAAGTCAGTCAGGTATCGAGTGGGGCGGTGAGCCTGCGGATGCTCTGCTGTGCCATGCTGATGGCGACCCTCGGATTCTCTGATGCTGTAAGGGCCCAGCAGGATGTTGTGTTGGAGCCGCCCGTCGAGCGCGATCTGACCATTGCTGAGATCTCGGAAGAGGTCTCCAGAGAAGTGGCCTCTCTCCGCGTCTTCGAGTCCTATCCCGACCCCCAGTCGGATGAGCGCCGCAAAACACTGGAAGTGCGCCGCGATGAAAAAACCATCGCGGTCCTGGAGAGTATTCTGGATTTGGCCGAGCGGGTTCTGGCCATGCCGGCGGACGCGCCGGAGCGCCAAAAATTGAACCAGTTGATGGTTCAGCGCGGCGAACTCATAGAGCAAACGTTGGTTGAGCGCTATACCAGTCTTACAAAGCGTTTAAACGCCTCGCTCGCCCGACAGCGTGAATTGTCCGGTCCGCCACTGCTGTTGGAAGAATCACTCGCGGCGCTGCTCGATGAACAGCGGCTCCAGTATCTCGAGCTCTCGACCGAGCAGGTCTTGCTGCTTGAGGCACTTGAGCTGGATTCGGTCAGCCTCCGCGAGAAAGTACTGCTATCGCTCTCCTATTTCGGTGAAGAAATGATGGGCCTGATCCATCTGCACCAGCATGGACTGAAAATGCTGGCCCAACGGCAGGTCGCGGACGGCACCGACACCGATCTGATTGTGGCGGCGCAGTTTGAAGCGGAGCGTCTGAAGTTTTCAGCGGCACGGTTGCGTGGCGTGGTCGAGCAGTTGCAGCGCCTTGACGGCGACACCCTCGAGATGCGGCGAACTCTCATCGAGGTACGCGGGAGTTTGGCGTTATCGCTGGTTGATACGGCGATGATCAATGTCTTGTACGCAGAGATTACCGAGAAATTTGAAGCCTGGTTGGCCAGTAGCGGTGCAGCCACTCTGATATCGGCGCTGCTGTTCGTCTTGATTCTGATTGCGTCACGCTGGCTCGCGGGTGTGGCGAGGCGCGTCACAGAGCGCGCGCTCCGGCACTCCGATCAATCAATTTCGCAACTTTTGAAAGAAACGATGATCTCCATGGCAGGGACAATTGTCTTCTTATTGGGGCTATTGGTCGCGCTCTCGCAAATCGGTGTCTCGGTAGCGCCGATGATTGCGGGCCTTGGCGTAGTGGGCTTCATTGTGGGTTTTGCGTTGCAGGATACGCTCGCTAACTTTGCGTCAGGCGCCATGATTTTGGCTTACCGGCCGTTCGATACCGGCGACTTTATCTCCGCCGCCGATGTAGAGGGCGAGGTGCGCAAAATGAATCTAGTCAACACCACCATTGTGACCATCGAAAACAAGGTGCTCATTATCCCCAACAGCAAAATCTGGGGCGGGGTCATTCTCAATTTCACGGGCCAGAACCTGCGCCGCACCGACATTATCTACTCGGTGAGCTTCGAGGATGATCTGGATAAGGTGCAAGGCATACTTGAGGAACTGGTAGCGAGTGATGAGCGGTTCCTGCAAACACCGGAACCGGTCATTCGCGTGAAGCGGCTGGGCGACTATTCAATCGATTTTCTGGTGCGCGCTTACGTCAAGACAGGAGAGTTCTGGGAGTCGGTCTGGGCGCTGAACAAGGCGGTCAAACAGCGGTTCGACGCCGAAGGCATCACCATTCCCTTTCCGCAGCGCGATGTGCATATGGTCCCGACCGACGCTACGGCGCCTGAGCGGGCTTCTTAGATCGCCTCTCACACCACTGGAGCCGCTCAGTACTTCCAGGTGATGCCTGTCGACACCGTGTAATCACTGTTTGATCGTGTAGGATCATTCCGGTCACCGGCATTGTCTACCTCTGTTCGAGCGCTCAGCGTCCAGAAAAAACTGTCAAACAGCTCCCAATTCAGGT
>WTHO01000258.1 GCA_011523115.1 Halieaceae bacterium
TCTGGATCGCCTCACCAAAAACGTGCTTGCCATTGCGATCGATGAGCACCTTCAATGCGTGCACGGTCTCGGCTGCCATGGCCGGGTCCTGCTTGTACTCACACAGCGCTTTGAAGAGGAGCGATTTACTCTGCTCGTAGGCCATCATGGTGTCGACCATGCGATGCTGGAGCGCCTGATAGGAGCCAATGGCCACGCCGAATTGCTCCCGGGTTTTGGTGTACTCCAGCGTTTTCGCATTCAGCACGCCCATGATACCTACGGCTTCTGCGGCGAGGGCAATCACTGCCTCATCGGTCAAGGCATCTACCACCGCGAGTGCTCCGCCCTCATCGCCCAGCAACGCGTCAGCGCCTATGCTGACGTCCTTGAGGGTAATATTGGCGACCCGCTGGCCGTCCATCATCGGGTAAGCCATCTTGTCGACGCCAGCTGCCGCCGCATCGACAAGAAACAGTGACAAGCCATCGCGATCAGACTGTTCGCCGGAAGTGCGTGCCAACACCACAAGGTTGTCTGCCTGCTCACCATTGAACACCACGACTTTTTCGCCATTCAGGACGTAGCCATCGCCCGTTTTTGTGGCGGTTGTCTGGCAATCGTTCAGCGCGAAGCGGCTCTGGCGCTCCACGTAGGCAAACGCGCCCAGCACCTCGCCACCAATGATGCGCGGCAGCCACTCAGCCTGCTGCGCTTCACTGCCGGCGCGTGCAATCAGCCCGCCGAACAACACCACAGTGGGGAAATAAGGTTCCACCACCAGGCCCTTACCCAGTTCCTCCATCACCACTGATAGATCGACGATATTGCCACCAAATCCACCATGCTCCTCGGCAAAGGGGATGGAGAGCCACCCCAATTCGGCGAACAGCTGCCAGTTATCCCGACTCATGCCCTCGTCTGAGGCGACAATCGCCTTGCGGGTGTCCCAGTCGTAGTCGTCTTGAACAAAACGCGCAATCGAGTCGCGGACCATTTGTTGCTCTTCAGAGAAATCAAAATTCATGGTCGGTAATCCCCCTACTCGAGACCGAGTACGTACTTGGCGATAATATTTTTCTGCACCTCGTTGGAGCCGCCGTAAATGGTGGCCGCTCGGCCATACATGTAGGCTTTTCGGGCATCGACAGCAAACTCGTGACCCAAGGCTTCGGGGTCAAGGTCGGTCGGCAATACACCCTGGTAATAGGCTGCGATCTCCATCAGCAGTTCCTGAGTGGCCTGCTGCAGCTCAGTGCCCTTGATCTTAAGAAGCGATGACTCCGGCCCCGGGAAGCCACCGGCTGCCTGAGTCGCCAGTGTGCGCAACTCAGTAAATTCGAGCGCCATCAGTTCGACTTCGATATCGGCAAGCCGCTGCTGGAAGCCGGGGTCATCCATCAGACGCTGGCCTCCGTTCTCTTCCTTGGCAGCCACCTCTTTAATCACGCGCACAGCGCGTTTCACATCCGCCACCCCGGCAATGCCGGTGCGCTCGTGAGCCAGCAGCGCCTTGGCGACGGTCCAGCCTTTGCCAATCTCACCCACGACGTTTTTAACCGGAACACGAACGTTGCTGAATTCCACTTCATTAAGGCTGTGATGGTTATCGATCGAGATGATGGGATTCACCTTGATACCTTCCGTCTTCATGTCGATCAGGATGAACGTGATGCCTTCCTGCTTCTTGCCGGAGTTGTCGGTCCGAACCAGGCAAAAAATCCAGTCGGCGTACTGCGCATAGGTCGTCCAAATTTTGGCGCCGTTGATAATGAAGTCATCGCCATCCCGCTCTGCCTTGGTCTTGAGGCTTGCCAAATCTGAACCGGAACCGGGCTCGGAGTAGCCCTGACACCACCAATCTTCACTCTTGAGAATACGAGGCAGAAAGTACGCTTTTTGCTCGTCAGTGCCGTAAGCCATGATGACATTAGCCACCATCACTAAACCGAATGGCACCACGTTGGGTATCCCGGCTAGAGAGCGCTCCGTCTCATAGATGTATTTTTGAGTGGCAGTCCAGCCCGTGCCGCCATGCTCCGCCGGCCAGTTAGGCGCAACCCAGCCCTTTTCATAGAGCTTGCGCTGCCATTCTTCGATCGCTGACTTGTAATCCGGGGAACGCAGGCGCTTTTGTAATTCGGGCGTGTAGGCCTCATCGAAAAATTGACGAACTTCATCCCGAAACGCCAGATCATCAGGGGAATATGCAGTATCCATGGATCACCTCTCAATGGGTTCAACCGCCAGCGCTCAGGCCAGTCGGATCGATTTTTGAATCTTGAGTATGTTTTCTGAATAAGGGGAATGTAGGCAAGTTAGCGG
>WTHO01000101.1 GCA_011523115.1 Halieaceae bacterium
GCGCTCGAAGGCGCGACGGCCCTGCTCACCCGGGAAACTCGCGTTGAATACCACCGCATGATTATTTGACGGGCGCTCATTCACCTGAATACCCAATTTATGAAACCAGTCAGGCATGACCCCGGCGGCGAGCAAAACGAGGTCTGCGCGCAGCTCCTCGCCGTCCTCAGTCTCGACCCCGGGACCGGCTCCATCGAAAAGTAGATTTGAGCATCGCAATGGCGCACGAATCTGAATGCCCAGCGCCTCGGCTCTGGCCAGCAACGCGCGCCCCAAGTCATGGTTTTCCAGGACATACCCGAGTGCCGGCGTGCCGAGATCTGAAGCTGTCATCAGCGTGCTACCAAAATGGCCGCGATGGGAAACGTGGATTTCCTCGATCGAGCCTGCGAAATCGACCAGCGCGGGCCAGACCCCCCAGCGATCGAGCTGCTCTACAGAGTGCAAATTGAGGGCAGAAGCACGAGTGTCAAGCGGGTTAGGCGTGCCGGAGCGGAAAGGATGCGCCTCCAACACCGTGATCTCCGCCCCCGAGACTTCGGTCGCCAGCGCGATTGCAAACGACAGCCCGGCGAGGCCGCCGCCAAGCACCAAGATGTGCGCGCTGTCCGTCATGAAGCCTGCAACATCAGCGCCTCAATCTCGTCAGCGCGCTTGGGTACATCACCCGTAAGCACGTCGCAGCCCTGCTCGGTCACCACGACATCATCCTCAATGCGCACCCCGATGCCCCGCCAACGCTTGGGTACCTTGGTATTGTCGGCGGCGATATAAATGCCGGGCTCGATGGTCAGTACCATGCCGGGCTCCAATTGGCGCCAACGGCCATCCACCCGGTATTCACCGACATCGTGAACGTCAAGACCGAGCCAATGGCCTGCACGGTGCATATAAAAGTCACGATAGGCCTCGGCTTTGATCAGCTCCCGCTCCTTGCCGCGGAGTAAGCCTAATTTGATCAAGCCCCTCGTTATCACCCGAACGGTCGCATCGTGGGGTTGGTTCCACGTATTACCCGGCCGAACTTTAGCGATAGCTGCTCGCTGCGCCTCAAGCACCACGTCGTAGATCGCGCGCTGCTCATTAGAGAACCGCCCACTGACCGGAAAGGTGCGCGTAATGTCTGCGGCGTAGCCTTGGTATTCACATCCGGCATCAATCAAGACCAGGTCCCCGGCGCGCATCTTGGAAGCGTTTTCGGTGTAGTGCAGTACACATGCGTTTGCGCCGGAACCCACAATCGAGTTGTAGGCGGGGAAACGCGCACCATGCTCTGCGAAGGTATGTTGAATCGCCGCCTCCAGATGATACTCATAGCGACCGGGCTGACACTCCTGCATGGCACGAACATGCGCTGCCGCACTGATCTCGCCCGCTTTGCGCATGACGCGCACCTCCGCAGCAGATTTAATCAGTCGCTGCTCATGCAGCAGAAAGGCAAGATCGGTGAAATCAGCTGGCGGCGCGGCCCCCGTCCTCACCAGCTTTCGGATCTGATTCACCCAACCCATCACCCGCTGATCAAACACGTCGTCGTGACCCATGGAGTAATAAATTCTCTGGGTTCCCTCGATCAAACCGGGCAGGATCTCATCGAGATCGTCGATCGGAAATGCGTCATCAACGCCCAGGTAGGCAACCGCTCCCTCGGGGCCGAGGCGGTAACCGTTCCACAATTCCATGTCGGGATCCCGCTCTCGGCAAAAGAGCACTACCTGCCCCTGCCTACGGCCGGGCACGAGGACCAAGACAGCGTCGGGCTCCTCGAAGCCCGTCAGGTAAAAGAGATCGCTGTTCTGACGAAAGGGATACTCCGTATCGCGGCTGCGAGTCACTTCCCGGGCACCGGGAATAATCGCGATGGTGTGTTTGTCCATCATGCCCATCAGGTTTTTTCGGCGACGGGCGAATTCGGCTTTGGAGATCTTCACGGCGTGCTTCCTGTCATGCTTGCTTCCTGTAATGCTTGCGCCTCAGTAACGATGTTGATGGCAGCGAAACGAATGTATTCGACAATGTCCTCCAACTGACGCTCCGCTTCGTCCGAATCAGTTTCCTCTGGGTCTACCTGGGCAATCGCAGCCATATCTTTCAGCGCGTCAGCTGTCATCCCCGGTATCGGATCGCCTGTCGCCTCACGCTGGGTAATGCCTTGAGTGAAGCCAGACAAAAACCCGCGACTCCATTCCGAAACCGAAAGCAGCCGCTCCTCCAGAGAAGCATCATCTGCTGGCAGTAATGGCTGAAAGGTATAGTCGGCATCCTGTATCGCCGACAACGTCGCCAAACTCAA
>WTHO01000169.1 GCA_011523115.1 Halieaceae bacterium
CCGTGACGGGCGCATGGCGTTTATCCGCTCGCCCGACGGGATCTCGATTGAGTTACTGCAGTCCGGGGACGCGCTGCCACTACAGGAGCCGTGGCAGTCGATGGAGAATATCGGCCAGTGGTAACGCCTACCGGTTGAGAAAGGCCAACATCCAACGCGCGACACGATCTCCCTCGTGCCGCAGCGATTCAAAGCTCGCCATACCCTCTGCCACCCGCTCCGCACCGATCATGTCGTGGCGGAAGTTCATGATCTCTCGCGAGTACTCCGGAATGAATTCGGGGTGACCCTGAAAGGTCAACATGTGTGCACCCAGCGTCATGCCCGCCACCTCACAATGGTCATTGGTAGCGATCCGTTGGGCGCCGGGCGGCATGGCCATCACCTGATCCTGATGTGAGGCCAGCAGACAGAATCGATCACCATCCGCCAGATCGAACGCCGCCTGATCGACGCTGTAACAATTCACGCCTACACCCCAGCCCTTGTCGGACTTGCCCACCACTCCACCGAGTGCCTGAGCCACCAGCTGGTGTCCAAAGCAGATACCAATCACTTTGCGCCGCGCGGCATGGCACTCTCGCACGAAGCCCTCGAGCGACCGGATCCAGTCCTTGTCGTCGTAAACGCTGCTCTTACTACCGGTAATCAAAAAGCCGTCCGCTGCGTCAACGGTGTCGGGCAGCTCCCCTGCCTCTACATTCCAGGTGGTAAACGTCAGATCGCCGTCCTCAGCCAACAACAGACGCTCGAACATATCCGGGTACTCACCGTAGGTCGGCACCCACTCTGGCCTGACGGAATCGGTGCGCAAGATACCGATGTGCATGAGAGAGCTCTCCATTTTTACCCGCTCGCCGGGCATTGATCGCTTGGCGCGCCACCTTACGCCAACTGACGATATTTGCCAAAGTGACGGGCGCTTTTTCGATGCGCTGTCTCAGCGGTGCGCTCACAAGCCAGGGTTCGGTCAGGGCACAAGCATATCGTCACCTCCGGCGTGCTCGCTGACCTTGCATGCGCCCACCGGGTTGTCTGTAATGGCGACAACACCCAATGAGGAGAGAGTGGCTTGAGCGAAAGCCGCCATCAGATATCAGCTAGGCAGGCGCCCAACGCAGTCATCAGGCGGTTCAAGGGTCAGCTGGCAATTCTCACTGTGAGCGCCACCATCGTCATGCTTGGCATGGTGGCCTCTCCGCCAACGGCAGCCGTCGAAGCCACCTACCTCGGTAACGCCGCCTGTGCGGGCTGCCATGAGCAAGCCTCGGCCGACTGGACAGATTCTCACCACGATCTGGCGATGCAGGAAGCCACGCCCGAGACGGTCCTAGGCAACTTCAACAACGCAACCTTTAATTATTTTGGCGTGACCACGACCTTCAGCCAAAAAGGCGACGCCTTTTTCATCGAGACAGACAATGCCGCCGGCAAGCTGGAGACCTACCGAGTTGCGTATGTTTTTGGGGTTGAGCCCCTGCAGCAATATTTGCTCCCCCTTGGCAACGGCCGCTTACAGGCGCTCTCGGTCGCTTGGGATACCCGGCCAGAGAGCGAGGGCGGGCAACGTTGGTATCACCTCTACCCCGACGAGCACATCACGGCCGGCGACCCGTTGCATTGGACGGGCGGATTCTTTAACTGGAATACCAGCTGCGCGGAATGCCACAGCACCGACGTCGACAAACGCTACGACGCTTTGAACGACCGATTCGATACCCACTACGAACAAATCGATGTGGGCTGTGAGGCCTGTCACGGGCCAGGCAGCAAGCATGTCGCGCTCGCCGATGCGGGCAGCCTGTCTCCCGCTCAGACCGGGTTTGCGATGAGCCTCAAGGCGAGAGGTACATGGCAGTGGACTGAAGGCGCCGATATCGCACAGCGCAGTGAACCGCTGACCACAAACTACCAGATTGATAGCTGCGCGCGCTGTCACGCACGGCGCGGCACACTGGGCGAGTACCACCCGGGCAAGCCGCTATTGGATACTCACCGCCTCGCGGTGATTGAAGAGCCGCTTTACTGGCCCGATGGTCAGATCCGTGACGAGGTCTATGTCTACGGATCGTTTATCCAGAGCAAGATGCATCAGGCCGGGGTGACCTGTACCAACTGCCACAACCCGCACAGCAACCAGCTGGTGGCGGAAGGCAACAGCGTGTGTGCCCAATGCCATCTGGCCAGCACCTATGACAACCCCACCCACCACCGACATAAAGTCGCATCGGCGGGTGGCGCCTGCGTGGACTGCCATATGCCGAGCCAGCTTTATATGGGTGTCGATTCGCG